>NZ_JBEXQW010000062.1:0-43887 GCF_040612775.1 Streptomyces sp. NPDC006339 | reverse complement strand
CGGTGGTGCCCCAGACGCCCGCCTCGGCGACCTGCACATGGAGCTCCGGCACCCGCGGGTGACCGGCCCTCGCCCGACCGCCGTGAGGTCACGCCTTCGCCGGGTCGACCTTGTAGGTCTTGGCGATGTCGTCCAGGACGGAGTTCGCGCCGTACAGACCCACCGCGCTCATCCAGATCTTGTCGTCGACCTCGTGCTTGGCGCCCTTGAGCTGCTTCCACAGCGGGTTCGCCTCGAACTTCTCCTTGGTCTGCTTGGAGAGGCCCGCCTCGTCGGCGTACACGGAGATGAAGATGTCGTTCGCGTCCATCTTCGCGATCTCCTCGTCCGAGATCTCGGTGTTGAAGCCGGTGCCGGTCGCGGCGGCGGGCTTGGCGAAGCCGAGGTCCTTGACGATCACGCCGACGTAGGTGTCCTCCTTGTAGATGCGGGTCGGACCGTCGACGAAACGGACCACCGAGACCGAGGGGTTGGTGCCCTTGGCCTTGCGGACGCTGTCACCGATGGTCTTCGCGCGCTTCTCGAAGGCGGCGATCCGCTCGTCGGCGGCCTTCTCCTGGCCCATGGCCTTGCCGACCAGGCGCAGGTTGTCCTTCCACGTGCCGCCGGTGGTCTCGGAGAAGACGGTGGGCGCGATGGCGCTGAGCTGCTTGTAGAGCTTCTCGTGGCGGACCTTGGCGGAGAGGATGAGGTCCGGCTTGAGCTGGACGATCTTCTCCAGGCTCGGCTCGTCGAGGGTGCCGACCGGCTTGGCGTTCGGGGCGTAGGTCTTGACGTCCTCGCCGAAGTAGGCGGGGAGGGAGCTGCCGCTGCTGGCGATGGTGGTGTAGCCGACCACCTCGCCCTTGAGCGCGAGGGTGGCGTCCACGAAGGTCATGTCCAGGGCGACGATACGCTTGGGTGCCTTCTTCAGCTCGGCCTTGCCCATGGCGTGTTCGACGGTGCGGGGGAAAGCGGAGTCCGAGGCGGCGGGGGTGTTCCCGGCCTTCGTTCCGTCGCCCTTCGCATCGGAGTCGGTGCCGCAGGCGGCGGTGGCGAGCAGACCGGCGGTGACGGCGACGGCTCCGGCGGTACGGCCGAGGCGGCTGAGCCAACGGGCTCTCATCAGGCGGTTCCCTTCTTTCACACGGGGGGTGCGGCTGTAAGGATAGGCTCACCTAACTTGTATGGGTGGGGTTCGGAGGGATCGTGACAGAAACGCTATCTGCGCCGCCTCGGGCGAGCCGGGCGCGGCGGTCCGCCGCGGCGGACCGCGCACGCAGACGCTGGACGGGCCTGCTGGTGCTGGCAGTTGGGCTGATCGTGGTGATGGTGCTGAGCATCGTGTTCGGCACCAAGTCGCTGACCCTGGCCCAGGTGTGGCACGGGGTGTGGAGCCCGTCCGGCACCGAAGGGGACGTCATCGTCCGCAACCTGCGGCTGCCGCGCACCGCGCTCGCCGTCACGGCCGGCGTCGCGCTCGGCGTCGCCGGGGCACTGATGCAGGGCCACACCCGCAACCCGATCGCCGATCCCGTACTGCTCGGAGTCAGCGCGGGAGCTGGCCTGTTCGTCACCGGCGGCATCTTCCTGCTCGGGCTCACGACGCTGTACGGCTACGTCTGGTTCGGCTTCCTGGGCGCGATGCTCGCCAGCGTCGTGGTCTACGTGGTCGGTACGGTGTCGAAGGGCGGCGCCACCCCGGTCACCCTGGCCCTCGCCGGTGCCGCCGTCCACGCCCTGTTCACCGCGCTGACGGCGGGCGTCGTGCTCTTCGACCAACAGGCCCTGGACGTCTACCGGTTCTGGACCGTCGGATCGGTGAGCGGACGCACCCTCGATCTCACGATCCAGATGCTGCCCTTCGTCGGGGCCGGACTGCTCCTCGCCGCCGCCAACGCGCCCGGTCTGAACGCCCTTTCCCTGGGCGAGGACGTGGCCAGGGCGCTCGGCGTCCGGATCGGCCTCACCCGGTTCACCGGCATGGCGGCGATCACCCTCCTGACGGGCGTGGCGGTCGCCGCCTGCGGGCCCATCGGGTTCGTCGGCCTGATGGCCACCCACATCGGCCGGTCCTTCACCGGCCCCGACTACCGCTGGGTGCTCGCGTACGCGGCTCTGCTCGGCGCGGTCCTCATGCTGGGCGCGGACATCCTGGGGCGCCTGGTGGCCCGGCCGGGGGAGCTGCCCGTCGGCATCATGCTGGCGTTCCTCGGCGCCCCGCTCTTCATCTACCTCGTACGCCGTAGGAAGCCGGTGCGACTGTGAGCGTGAGCATGGACGTCAAGAAGTCCGGGGCCGGGACGGCGTCCGCCGGGGCGGGCGCCGGGCGGTCCGTCGTGCCGGGACGCCGGCCCTTCCGGCTCGGCCCGGTCTCCGGGGTGTGGCGGCCCCGCGCGGTCCTCGTGCCCGCGGCCGCGGCCCTCGCGCTCCTCGCCGCCGTCGTCGTCAGCACCGGCCGCGGCGACTTCGCGATCCCGCTGCCGGACGTCGTCCGGGTCCTCCTCGGCGGCGGAACCGAGGCCGACCGGCTCGTCGTCCTCGACTTCCGCCTCCCCCGCGCCGCCACGGGCGCGTTCGTCGGGGCCGCCCTCGGCCTCGCGGGCGCCATCATCCAGGGCGTCGCCCGCAACCCCCTCGCCAGCCCCGACATCCTCGGCGTGACGGCGGGCGCGGGCACGGGCGCCGTGACGGTCATCGTCCTGGGCGGGGAGTACGGCAGCGTCAGCGGCCCGCTCGCCGAGATCGGCGTCCCGGCGGCCTCCGTCGCCGGCGGCCTGCTCGCCGCCGCGGTCGTCTACCTCCTCGCCGTACGGCGGGGCCTCTCCGGCTACCGCATGCTGCTGGTCGGCGTGGGCGTGCAGGCGATCCTGTCCAGCGTGATCTCCTGGCTCCTCGTCAAGGCGTCGATCGTCGACGCCGGCCGGGCGATCCTCTGGCTCACCGGCAGCCTCAACGCCACCACGTGGGACAACGCCCGCGCCGTCGGCTGGGCCCTTGCCGTGCTGCTGCCCCTGGCCCTGGTGCTGTCCTTCCCCTTCGGTGCGCTGAACTTCGACGAGGACACCGCCCGCGGCCTGGGCGTGCGGATGAACGCGAGCCGCGGCGGCCTGCTGCTCGTCGCGGTCCTGCTCACCGCGACCGCGACCGCCGCGGCGGGCCCCGTCGCCTTCATCGCCCTCGCCTGCCCGCAGCTCGCGGTCCGGCTGCTGCGCACCGGCACCCCGCCGCTCCTCGCCTCGACCCTGCTGGGTGCCGCCGTCACCGTCTGGGCGGACGTCCTCGGGCGCACCGCGTTCGGGAGGATCGAGCTTCCCGTGGGCATCCTCACCGCCGCCCTCGGCGCCCCCTACCTGCTCTACCTGCTCGTACGGAGCGGAAAGGCCCGGAGATCATGACCGAGACCGACCTCACGAAGCGGCCCGCGGCGACGGCGGGCGCGGCCATCCGGCTGCGGGCCGAGCGGCTGTCCCTGGCCTACGGCGAGCGGACGGTCGTCCACGACCTGGACCTGGACATTCCCGACGGGTCCGTCACCGCCGTGATCGGACCGAACGGCTGCGGCAAGTCCACCCTGTTGCGGTCCTTCGGCCGGCTGCTGCGCCCCAGGAGCGGCCACGTCCTGCTGGACGGGCGGCCCGTCCACACCATGCCGACCCGGGAGGTGGCCGGCCTGGTCGGGCTGCTGCCCCAGACCCCGGAGGCTCCCGAGGGCATCACGGTCGCCGACCTGGTGGCCAGGGGCCGGCATCCGCATCAGAGCTGGTACCGGCGCTGGTCCTCCGACGACGAGACGGCCGTGGCGGACGCGCTGCGCGCGACGGGGACGTACGACCTGGCCGAGCGCACCCTGGACGAACTCTCGGGCGGCCAGCGGCAGCGCGCCTGGATCGCGATGGCCCTGGCGCAGAACACGGAGATCCTGCTGCTCGACGAGCCGACCAACCACCTCGACCTGGCCCACCAGATCGACGTCCTGGACCTGGTCCGCGAGCTGCACCGGGACACCGGCCGCACGGTGGTGATGGTCCTGCACGAGCTGTCGCTCGCCGCGCGGTACGCGGACCGGCTCGTCGCGATGAAGGAGGGCCGCATCGTGGCTCAGGGCGCGCCCGCCGAGGTGCTGACCGAGGAACTGCTGCGCGAGGTCTTCGACCTGGAGGCCCGGGTCCGTTACGACGAGGAGTGCGAGGCGCCCGTCGTCGTGCCGCTCGGCCGTCATCGCCGGACGGCGGCGGCGGTGGCGGACGCCTGAGCCCACCGACCTGTTCGGTCTTCAACTTGCTTTGCGTGAGCGGCGGTTCCTGCGGGGGCCGCCGCTTCACGTTTTTCAAGATCCCTCTTGTAAAAGGTGAAGGTTAGGCTAACCTAACTGTCGAACCGGCTGGGGCGCAGACCCGGCCGGTGAGTCATGCCGTCGCGCGCACGACCCTCCCGCACCACGATCGAAGGGCACTTCGCCATGCTGCGTGCTCAGCTACTGGAACGTCAGGCGCTTCGCGAGTCCTCCGCCCGCACCTACGCCCGCTCCCTGCCGGTGGCGCCCGTCGCCGCCGCCGGAGCCGTCGTCACCGGCGCCGACGGCCGCACCTACCTCGACTGCCTCTCCGGCGCCGGAACCCTCGCGCTGGGGCACAACCACCCCGAGGTCGTCGCGGCGCTCCAGGCAGCCCTCGCCTCGGGCGCGCCGCTCCACACCCTCGACATGATCACCCCTCAGAAGGACGCCTTCAGCGGCGAGTTGCTCGGCCGTCTGCCGGGGACCCTGCGCGACACGGCCCGGCTCCACTTCTGCGGCCCGGCCGGCACCGACGCCGTCGAGGCCGCGCTCAAACTCGCCCAGCACGCCACCGGCCGCCAGGGCGTCATCGCCTTCACCGGCGCCTACCACGGCATGACCCGCGGCTCCTCCGCCGTCTCCGGGCCCGCCCGGATGCGGGAACTCGGCGCGGACGGCGCCCTTCCGGTGACCCGGCTGCCCTACCCGTACGGCTACCGCTGCCCGTTCGGCGTCGGGGCCGAGCAGGCGGGGGAGCTCTCCGCGCGACTCCTGGAGAGCTTCCTCACCGACCCCAGCAGCGGCGTGGCGACCCCGGCCGCCGTCATCCTCGAAGTCGTCCAGGGCGAGGGCGGCGTCGTGGAAGGGCCGGACACCTGGCTGCGGGAGATCCGCCGCATCACCGCCGAGCACGGCGTCCTCCTGATCATCGACGAGGTGCAGACCGGCATCGGGCGCACCGGGCACTTCTGGGCCTGCGAACGGGCCGGCGTCACCCCCGACATCCTCGTCACCTCCAAGGCCGTCGGCGGCGGCCTGCCGCTCGCCCTCATCGCCTACCGCCCCGACCTCGACACCTGGCGGCCCGGAGACCACACCGGAACCTTCCGCGGCAACACCCTCGCCATGGTCGCCGGAGAGATCACCCTGCGGACCGTCGCCGAGCAGCAGCTCGCCGAGCGGGCGGAGAAGCTCGGCGAGCGCATCCGCCACGGCCTCGACGAACTCGCCCGGGAACACGCCGCCTTCGGCGACGTGCGGGGCCGGGGACTGATGATCGGCGTCGAGATCGTCGACCCGGGCGGCACACCGGACCGCCTCGGCTCCCTGCCCGCCGATCCCGCCTTCGCCCGCGCCCTGCGGTCCGCGTGCCTGGACAACGGCCTGATGCTCGAACTCGGCGGCCGCGACGACACCGTCGTCCGCCTCCTCCCGCCGCTCGTCCTGACGGACGACCAGACCGACTCCGTCCTGGAACGACTGGCCGCGGCCGTGCAGACCGTGGAGCGTGCCGCGTGACACAGCAGTCCCTCGCACCGTCGGGCGGCGGCGTCCCCACGGCCGTGTCCACTGCCCTTTCCGCCGCGGTCCCGGGTGCCGTTTCGCGGGGTGGCCAGGTCTTGGGCGGCGGGGCGCCGGGCGGTGAGGCGCCCGGCGGGCAGGCTCCGACCGGCCAGGAGGCCGCAGGCCAGGCGCCGGCAGCCCAGGGCCCGACCGGCCAGGCACCGACCCGCCGGGCACCGGCCGGTGAGGCGCCCGAAGGGCAGGCGCCCGCGGGCCAGGGCCCGACCGGCCAGGCCCTCGCCGGGGGAGACCGGAACCCGTCCGGTCGGCCACGCGGCATCGAGACCGCCGTCGCCGGGAGCGGTGAAGGCCCGCATGTTCTGCGGTCGTTGACGTGGACCGTGCTGGGCGCGCTCGCCGAGGGGGTGGCCGCGCGCGGTGGGCCGCTGCCCGCCGGTGGCCCGGAGGCGGTCGCCGCCGCCGTCGACGCGACCTGCGGCCCGGTCCTCCCGGAGGAGGGCATCGGGGCCGAAGCCGCCCTCGGCGGCCTGGTCCGCGCGGTCGCCGCGGGCGCCGCCGACCCCTCCGACCCCGCCTGTGTGGCGCACCTGCACTGCCCGCCGCTCGCGGTCGCCGTCGCCGCCGACCTGGCCGCCTCCGCGCTCAACCCGTCGATGGACTCCTGGGACCAGGCACCCGCCGCCGCGGTCGTTGAGCAGCGCGTCACCGAGGCGCTGGCCGCGCTCGTCCACCCCGCCGCCTCCGACCCCGACGCCCTGATCACCAGCGGCGGTACGGAGTCCAACCTCGTCGCCCTGCTGCTCGCCCGGGAACGGGCCCGGGAGCGGGGAGCGCGGCCGGTGCAGGTCCTCGTCGGAGCCAACGCCCACCACAGCGTGCACCGCGCCGCCTGGATGCTCGGACTGCCCACCCCCGTCACCGTCGAGTGCCGTGCGGGCCGCATGCTGCCCGCCGCGCTCGACCGGGCCCTGACCGAACTCGGCACCGGCCCCTGCCTGGTCGTCGCCACCGCCGGCACCACGGACGAGGGCCTGGTCGACCCGCTCCCCGAGATCGCCGAGGTGGCCGCCTGTCACGGCGCGGAACTCCACGTGGACGCGGCCTACGGAGGCCCGCTGCTCTTCAGCGACCGGCTCGCCCCGCGACTCGCGGGCCTGGAGCACGCCGTCTCCGTCACGCTCGACCTGCACAAGCTCGGCTGGCAGCCCGTCGCCGCCGGAGTGCTCGCCGTCCGCGACCGCGCCGCCCTCGACGCGCTGACCCTGCGCGCCGACTACCTCAACGCGGACGACGACACCGAGGCCGGGCTGCCCGACCTGCTCGGCCGGTCGATCCGTACCTCCCGGCGGCCCGACGCGCTCAAGATCGCGGCGACGCTCCAGGCGCTCGGCCGCCGCGGGCTCGGCGCGCTCGTCGAGCACTGCGTCCGTACGGCCGAGGAGTTCGCGCACGCCGTCGACGCCCACCCGGCACTGCGCCGACGGCCCGGCGACATCGGCATCAGCACCGTGCTCTTCCGGCCCACCGCCGCCGACGCACTGCCGGGCGAGGAGGGCGACGCGCTGGTCGCCGCCGTCCGCCGGGATTTGCTCGCCGCGGGGCGCGCCGTCCTCGGCCGGGCCAGGGCCGAGGACGGCGACGGCACCCCGCGCCTGTGGCTCAAGGCCACCCTGCTCCATCCCCGTACCCGCGCCGCCGACCTCGACGGCCTGCTCGAGCTCGTCGTCGAGACCGCCGAGACCGCCGAGACCGCCGAGACCGCCGAGACCGCCGAGACGGCAGAGACGGCAGAGACGGCAGAGACGGCAGAGACGGCAGAGACGGCCGCCACCGCCACCACCGCCGCCACCGCCGCCGCCGCCGAGACCGCCGGCTCCCCGGCGACCGCCGTACCGGCCCGTACCACTGGAGGAACCCGATGACGCCCCCGCCCACCGAAGAGCCCCTGGACCTGCTGGGGGTGGGCGCAGGACCGTTCAACCTCTCGCTCGCCGCCCTCGCCGACGGCATACCGGGACTGCGCGGTGTCTTCTACGAGCAGCGCCCCGCCTTCCACTGGCACCCCGGTCTGCTCATCGAGGGAGCCACCCTGCAAGTCCCCTTCCTCGCCGACCTGGTGAGCCTGGTCGAACCCACCAGCCCCTGGTCCTTCCTCAACTACGTCAAGAACAGCCGCCGGCTCTTCCCCTTCTACTTCGCCGAGCAGTTCCACATCCACCGCGCCGAGTACGACCACTACCTGCGCTGGGCCAGCCGCGAACTGCCCTCCGTCCACTTCGGCCACCAGGTCGACACCGTGCGCTGGGACACCGAACACCGGGCCTTCGCCGTCGACTTCACCCGCGTGGACGCGGACGGCGACGCCCAGGCGGTCGGCCGCACGTACGCACGGAACCTCGCCCTCGGCATCGGCACCGCCCCGCACGTGCCCGAACCCCTGCGGGAGCTCGCCGACGACCCCGGCACCCTCGTGCTGCACTCGGCCGACTACCTCGCCCACCGGGACCGGCTGCTGACCGCCCGCCACATCACCGTGGTCGGCTCCGGGCAGTCCGGCGCCGAGGTCCTGCTCGACCTGATGCGGGCCCGCCCGCAGGGCCGGGAGGGTCTCACCTGGCTGGCCCGCACCCCCGCGTTCGCGCCCATGGAGTACAGCAAGATCGGTCTGGAGCAGTTCACGCCGGACTACACGCGCTACTTCCACGGCCTGCCCGAGGCCACCCGCGACCGGCTGCTGCCCAACCAGTGGCAGCTCTACAAGGGCGTCAGCGGCGAGACGCTCGGCGACATCCACGACGAGCTGTACCGGCGGAGCCTCGGCGGGACCTGGCCCGACGTCACCCTCACACCCGGCGTCGCCGTGCAGCGGGCCACCCGCGCCGGCGGCCGCATCGAGCTCGACGTCGAGCACGGCCTGCAGGAGACCCGCGGACGGCTCGTCACCGACGCCGTCGTCCTCGCCACCGGTTACCGCGAGCGGCCCATGGACGGCCTGCTGGGCGCCCTCGCGCCGTACATCCTGCGGGACGAAGCCGGCCGGCCCGAGGTCGACGAGGAGCAGCGGCTCCGCCTCGCCCCCGAGATCGACGGCGCCGTCTACGTCCAGAACGCCGAACGGCACACGCACGGCGTCGGCACCCCCGACCTCGGACTCGCCGCCTGGCGCTCCGCCGTCATCCTCAACTCGCTCACCGGCAAGGACTTCTACCTGCTGCCCGAGCGCACCGCCTTCACCACCTTCGGCCTCGACGGCCTGGCCGCGCCGGGCCCCGACGCCGCATTCGCCGGCACTACCAGCAACAGCGGCAGCAGCACCAGCAACACCCGCAGCACCCGCAGCACCCGCAGCACCCGCAGTACGACCACCAGCACCAGCATCATCAGCACCGGAGGACGTTCGTGACCGAGCAGATATCCCCGCGGGACCGTGCCCTCGCCTGGCAGCGGGCCGGCACCCTGATCACCGAGAAGATGCTCGGCGAACTCTCCTACGAGTATCTCTTCGAGCCGGTCGCCGACCCCGAGCCCGTCACCGAGGGCACCGAGCCCGCCTGGCGCCTCGATCTCCCCGAGGGCGTGACGTATCGTTTCCGCGCCCGCCACGGCGCCTTCCGCTGCTGGGTCGTCACCCCCGGCTCCGCCACCCGCCACACCGCCGACGGCGCGTCCGGACCCGCGAACGACCCCCGCATCCTCGTCACCGACGCCCGCACGGTCCTCGGCCTCGCCGGCATGCGGCTGGCCGACGTCCTCAGCGAGCTGACCGCGACCGTCTCCAACGAAGCCCTGCGCCTGGCCCGGCCCATCACCGCCGCCGAGCTCGCCGCGCTCCCGTACGACCGCGCCGACGGCCACCTCACCGGCCACCCCCGCATCGTCGTCAACAAGGGCCGGGTCGGCTTCTCCGCCGCCGACCGCGAACGCCTCGCCCCCGAGGCGCGCACCCCCTTCCCGGTGCGCTGGGCCGCCGTCCACCGCGAGCTCGCCAGCTTCCGCTCCGTACCCGGCCTCGACGAGAACACGCTGCTCGCCGAGGAACTGGACCCGGCCACCCGCGAGGCGTTCACCGCCCGAGTCACCGAGGCCGGCGGCGACCCCGCGGAGTACGTGTGGATGCCCATCCACCCCTGGCAGTGGGACGAGGTCGTCGGCACGCTCTACGCCGCCGAGATCGCCACCGGCCGCATCGTCCTCCTCGGCGACTCCGACGACACCTACGTGCCGCACCAGACCGTCCGCACGCTCGCCAACGTCAGCCACCCCAGCCGGCGCGACGTCAAGACGGCCTGCTCCGTCCGCAACACCCTCGTCTACCGCGGCCTCAACTCCGCCGCCACGCTGGCCGGCCCCGCCGTCACCGAGTGGCTCCTGAAGATCCACGAGAACGACGAGCTGCTGCGCGACGAGTACCGCTTCGACCTGCTCGGCGAGGTCGCCGCCGTCTCCGTGCGCCACCCCCTCTTCGGCTCGCTGCCGGACCTGCCCTACCGCTTCCACGAGACCCTCGGCGTGCTGTGGCGCGAACCGCTGCGCACCCGCGTCGGCGACGACGAGCGCGCCATCTCCCTCGCCACGCTTCCCTACCGCGACCAGCAGGGCGAGAGCGTCGTCGCCCACCTCGTCAAGACTTCCGGCATGACCCCGGAGGACTGGTTCGGCACGCTCTACGACCTCATCCTCACCCCGCTCCTGCACTGGCTCTACCGCTACGGCGTCGCCTTCTGCCCGCACAGCCAGAACCTCATCCTCATCACCGACCCGGACGGCCGCCCGCTCCGCGTGATGATCAAGGACTTCGCCCAGGGCGTCGACCTCGTCGACAGCGACCCCGTCCTGCCGATCCACGACACGCTCGGCGAGGAGGCGCGCAAGGACATGCTGCGCTGGCCCGCCCCGCTCATGGCGCAGTCCCTGTTCTCGTCCGTCTTCTCCGGGCAGATCCGTTTCCTCGCGGAGATCGCCCACGACGACTTCGGCTACCCGCGCCCCGCCATGTGGGAGCAGGTCCGCACCATCATCCGGGCCTACGCCGACCGCTTCCCCGAGGACGCCAAGCGCTACCCCGACCTCGACCTCTTCGCCCCCGACGTCGAGCGCGTCTGCCTCAACCGCGAGCACCTCGCCGGCGAGGGCTTCGAACGCGTCGACCGCGACGAGGAGTTCGACGTCCGCTTCGGCCGCGTCCCCAACCCGCTGCACGCCCCCGACCCGGAAGGCCGGTGGTGACCCCCGTGTCCACCCCCTTCTGGAAGCGCCCCGCCGGGCCGCGTACCCTCGCGGCCCGCGCGGCGGCGGGCGCCGGGATCCGCCGGGAGCTGACCGAGCGCGCACCCCGCCGGCTCACCCTCCTCGCCCCCGACCCGCACGCCCGCTTCGCCGCCGTCGACCTCGACGGCGACTTCGCCCTCGCATCCGTGCTCGACGGCGGCTACGGAGCCTGTACGTACCTGTACGCCTGGACGGTCGAGCGCGGCACCTCCGCCGCGCCCGAGCTCCAGCGCTACTACGACACCTTCTCCGACCTCGTCCTGCGCCCCGACCCGGCCACGCTGCTGCCGCAGCCCGGCGAGGACGGCAGTTGGTACGTGGTGTGCGACGCGGCCTGGCCCGACGGCACCCCGGTCGCGGTCGCCCCCCGCAGCGTGCTGCGCGACCGGCTCGCGGCCGCCGAGGCCCTCGGCATCGTCCCCTCGGTCGGCCTGGAGCACGAGGTCACCTTCTACACCGCCGACGGTGCCCCCCTCACCTCCCACGGCATCGACTACGCCCTCGGCGGCACGGAGCCGCTCGCCCCGCTGCTGCGCGACGTGCGCACCACGCTCCACGAGGCCGCGGTGGGCGTGGAGTCGGCGCGCGCCGAGTGCCACCCGGGGCAGTACGAGATCGTCCTGCGCCACCGGGACGCGCTCGCCGCCTGCGACGACGCCATGCTCCAGCAGACGCTCGTCCGCCAGACGGCCGCCCGGCACGGCGTCACGGCCTCCTACCTGGCCGCCGAGGGACCGGGGAAGGGCAGCTCCTGCCACGTCCACCTCTCCCTCAACGATCCCGAGGGCCGCAACCTCGGCCCGGCCGAGGGCGACCCCCGCCGGCCGAGCCCGCTGCTCGCCTCCTTCCTCGCCGGGGTGCTGCGGGCCGCCGCGGATCTCACCCCGCTGTGGGCACCGACCGCCAACGCGTACGTACGCCTGCGCACCGGCGACTTCGCCCCCACCGAGGTCCGCTGGGGCGTGGACGACCGCACCGCCTCCGTACGCCTCGCGGGCAGCGGGCCCTCGCTGCGCCTCGAGTGCCGCTTCCCCGGCGCCGACGCCCAGCCGCACCTGGCCGTGGCCGCCCTCCTCGCCGCCGGCCTCTCCGGCATCGAGGACGGACTGGAGCTCCCGGAGGCGGGGGAGCGCGTCGACCGGCTCGCCACCACGCCCTGGCAGGCGCTGGAACGATTCGCCACGGCCAAGCTCCCGGTCCGGCTCCTCGGCCAGGAGCTCGTCGACCACTACGCGGCGCTGTTCCAGGCCGAACTCGACGCCTGGTGCGAGGGCGTGAGCGACTGGCAGCGCCGCCGTGGAGCCCTGCGCTCATGAGCGCCGCCACCGGCGCACCGGCCGCGGCGAGCCCCCTGAGGGAGCTCGCCGCGGCCCCCGGCCTGCTCTCGCTCCTGGGCTGGAGCCTCGTCGGCCGCCTCCACCTCTCCGCCACCCTCGTGGCGCTGCTCGTGGTCGCGGCCGACACCACCGGCTCCTACGCCACCGCCGGACTGGTCTCCGGCGCCCTCGTGCTCGGCCAGGGACTCACCGCCCCGCTGCGGGGCCGGGCCGTCGACCGGCGCCCCGCCGCCGGCGTCCTCGTCTGGACCTCCCTGGTCTACGGGGCGGGTGTCGCCGCCCTCGCGGCCGTACCGGCGTCCGTGGGCTGGCAGGCACTGGCCGGTGCCGCGTTCCTCGTCGGCCTGGCCTGCCCGCCCTCGACCCAGGTGTCCCGCGCCAAGGTCGCCCAGCTCGCCGAAGGCCCGCTGCGGCAGCGGGCCTTCACCCTCCAGGCCACCGTCAACGAACTGGTCCTCGTGACCGGCCCCGGTGCCGCCTCCCTCGCCATCGCGGGGATGGGAGGACGCGGAGCGGTCGTGATCTGCGGCGTCCTCGCGGCCGTCGGCGGCTTCGGCCTGGCCGCCGCCGTCCGACGGGCGGGCGTCGACGCGCCCCCCGCCACCGGCGGGAAGGCGGCCGAGACGCCGGCGGGCTCCCTCCTCCGCAACCCCGCCGTGGTGCGGGCCGTCGCCGCCGTGACCGCGCTCATCGCCGGCTTCGCCGTCATCGACTTCGTCCTCGTCTCCTGGTCCCATCAGCGCGGCAGCCCCGCCCTCGGAGGCGTCCTCACCGGCGTCTGGGCCGCCGGATCGGCCGCCGGGGGACTCGCCGCCACCCTCTGGAGCAACGGCGCGGCACACCTGTGGCGGCGGCTCGCCCTCGTGGCCCTGGGCGTCGCCCTGCTCCTGCCCGCCCTCGCCCTGCCGCCGGCCGAGGCGACCCCCTGGACGGTCGCCGTGGCCCTCGCCCTCGGCGGCACCGTGATCCCGCCCGCCCTCGCCGCCCTCTACGACCACGTCGCCGACAGCGCCGGGCCGACGCGGCGCGCCGAGGTCTTCGGCTGGATCGCCACGGCCACGACCGCCGCGTCCGCGGCGGCCAACCCCCTGGCCGGAGCCGCGCTCGACCGCTGGGGGCCCCTGGCACCCGTCTGCGTCGCCCTGGCCGTCTGCTGCCTGGCCGCGACGCTCGTCGCCCGAGCCGGAAAGGACCCGGCCTCCCCGTGAACCGGCTCCTCGTACGTCCCCGCCGTGCCGCCCGCCGGTGCGCGCCGGAAGGGCACAGGATGGAACGGCCGGTCCGGGACCGGGAGACCGCCGCGGCGCCCGTGGCGGGCGGGGCGACCGTGGCGGTGGACAGGCCGGCGGGCGGGGCCGGCGGCACGGGTGCGGGGTGGGCACGGGAGGTGCGGCCGGGCACCCCGGTCGCGACGACGCCCGCCAGGGCCGCGGTCCGGGCCGACGACGCCCCGTACGCCGTACGGGCACCCCACCCGCCCCACCCGCCCCACCCGCCCCACGGCGCCGCGGACGAGCCGGAGGCATCCGCATGACCGCCCGGTCCCGCAACATCCTCACCCTCAGCACCTACGTCCTCTCCCGCACCGGCAAGGACGCCCGCGCCCGGCTCGCCGCGTGTCTGGACGCACGAGGGCTCAGGCTCTGGCACGCGACCGTCCTGTCGACGCTCGACATGATCGGCCCCCAGGCCAAGGGCGAACTGTCCGCCCGCCTCGACATCCACAGCACCGACCTGTCCCGCGTCGTCAAGGACCTCACCGCCGCCGGTTACGTCACCTGCTGCCCGCGCCCCGAGGACCGCCGCCTGAACGAGGTCTCCCTCACGGACGAGGGCCGGCGGGCGCTGAACGACATCAGCGCCGAACTGGCCGCCGTCGACGACGCCCTTCTCTCCCCGCTCTCCCGCAGCGAACGGCTGGTCCTGGAGTCGCTGCTGCTCCGTCTCTTCGCCCACATCTGCCGACCGACCTGAACCGCGTACGCGCGCGGCGCCGCCGGCGGTCCCCGACCCCTCAGGAGGGCGGCGGGCTCTCCGGCGAGGTGCGCCCGGGAGCGATGAAGTACCCCATGAGGCGGGCCGCGGTGACGGTGCCGAGCAGCGTCACCCGGGAGCCGTCGCGCTCGATGACCGCGACCAGGGGGCTGTGCGTACGGGCCATCAGCGCCGCGACCTCCATCGGCTGTGCGTCCGGGCCGACCACGGGCGGCGGATACAGCCGGCGCGGCGCCCACTCGGCCACGGTCAGCCCGGCAAGACGCTCGGCGAGCTCGCCGTCGCCCCGCCCGCCGAGGACACCCGCGAGGGCCGGGTCCTCGCTGACGTACGCGGGGATCAGCCGGCCGATGAGCTGCGAGCCGGGGACGATGGCATACGGCTGTCCGTCGGCGTCGAGGACCAGCAGGGCCGACAACGACTGCTCGGCCAGCATCCGGGCCGCGTCGATCGCATCGTCGTCCGTGGTCACGAAGGGATAGGGCTCGGCGAGATCGCATGCGCGCATGACCGCCTCCTTCAGCGTCCGCGCGCGGGCGCCCGGAAGCGGAGCGCGCGTACCCGGCTCGTACGTGCCGCTGAATCGCTTGACGCGTTCTTTACACACTATCCGCCGCGCCGCCGCCAGGACCAGACCATTCCGGAGAGCGCATGAGGGAGCGCGAGGAGCGAGCGGGGCCGTGCGCGGCCGCCCCCGCCCCCGCCTCCGGACGTGCCCACCGGCTCAGGGCCACAGCAGCTCGTGGCGCCAGGGAGCACCGGCGGCGTCCCTGCCGTACACCACGCGGTGATGGACCCGGTCGATGCCGGCCTCCCAGAACTCGACCTCGGTGGGGGAGAGGGCGTAGAGGGTCCAGCTCGGCGGGCAGGGCACCTCCTCCGGGTAGGCCGCGTCGAGCCGCGCGAACTCGTCGAGCGCGGCGCGGCGCCCGGGCATCGGCCCCGGCCGGTGCAGATGGGCCGACAGCCTGGAGCCCCGGCCCCGCTCGGCGAAGTCGCTCTCGGACGCGGCGCGCCCCTGGTCGACCGCGACACCGACGAGGCGGACCTGGCGGCCGACCGCGGGCCAGTAGAAGTGCGCGGCGACCCGCGGGCCGGCGGCGATCTCCAGGCCCTTGCGGCTGTCGGCCGGCGTCGCGAAGAAGACGGAGTCCTCGTCGATGTCCTTCACGAGCAGGACACGGCTGGACGGCACTCCGTCGGCCGAGACCGTGCAGAGGCTCATGGCATGGGGCTCGGCCTGGCCGGCGGCCCCGGCCGAGAAAATCCATTCCGCGATCAGTGGTACGGGATTCTCCGGAAGGTCCTTATCGGTGAACGCCGTCGTGCCGACGTTCGCGAATACCGGAAGGGACCTGAGTCGTTCGCGCACTGTCTCGTTCACCTTCCCGAACCTACCCGTCCGTCTCGGGCTCCGTCTCCGGATCCGGCTCCGGACCCGAGCCGGGTAGCGGCCTTCATCGCTGCCACAGGAACGCGGCCTCGCCGCACGGGCGGCAGCGAAAGACGTAGCCCAGACCGCCTCCGCCGAAGTTGGCCGAGGTCTCGAAATCGGCTCCCTCCTCGAATTCGGCCGTGAAGGTCATCGGCTCGCTGCAGGACGGGCAGGCCGGCGTCTCATCGCCTTGAAGCCAGTCGGGTTCGCCACCCAGCCTCCCCAGGACCGGCTCCGAGGTCGGGGTGTCGGCCGGGTGCGGGCACAGGGCGGTCACGGCGCCGAGCAGTGTCTCGCCCTCGGCCGGGACGGCGGCCGCCGACAGCGGGCCTTCGAAGACGAAGGCGCGATTGGCGCCGCCGGTGGCGTCCCAGTCGTCACACAGGCCCGGATTGTTCTGACAGAGGAAGACCGCGATCACGCCCCCTTCGAGGGGCAGATGAGCGAAGAACATCATGGACCCGCCACATTCGCGGCATCGCGGCCAGACGAACCCCTCCGGAACGAGCGGCACGCCACCCGTACGCAGCTCAGGAGCATCGGCTACGGCTTCCCCGCCGTGTATCAACAGCATGGCCCCAGACTAGGCGCCCCCTCCGCCGCCGAACCGAAGGCCCGTTCCCGCATCGACCGGATCACGCTGGTCTTCCGGCGGACCGCCCGCTCGACGGTCGCCGGTCACTAAGCTGATGCGGGCAACTTCAGAGACATCCGTCCAGGAGACGATCCGGCCCACCGCGTGCTCGGCGAAGGAGCGCACCCTCTCCTCCGGGGCCGCCCCGGGGCCGCCGGGTCCGGGGACCAGAACCAGCCGCTCGGCGGCCGGGGTGTAGGCGATCGGGTCGCCGGGCTCCTCCCGGGTCTCGCGCACCAGAGCCGTGACCACGTCCTCCCATGGACCGTCCAGGAGCCCGCTGACCAGATGCCAGCAGCCCGCCGCGTACACATCGCCGGCCCGCCGGGACAGCAGCACCTCGGGCCCCGCCGCCCCGTCGCGCACGGCGATCAGATGCACGTCGAGCGGCTCGGTGTGCCGCCGGCTGCCGGTCACGCGACACCGCCCGGCCTGCGGGCGAGCTGCACCGAGCCGGGGCTGCGGACGCGGCCCGTGTTCGCAGACTGCCGTCCGGGCCCATGCCCGGCAGGTGTGCTCACGTCGTTCACCAGCCCCACTGGGAGTACGTGCGGCCTTCGGCGATGGCGGTGAGAGCCGTCCGGGTGTAGGGGACGAGCCGCTCCGGGAGTGCGTGCGGCGGCCACCACCGCCAGGTCAGGCACTTGTCGGTTTCGAGGACCTGGGGGACGCCCTGCCAGCGGCGTGCTCGGAACACCAACTGCATCAACGGCTGTCCGCCCGGGGTGTCCACGGCGTGGACGACATGCAGCAGTTCCACGTCCGCCGGGTCGATGACCAGCCCCGCCTCCTCCCGCGCCTCCCACACCAGGCATGTGACCGCGGACTCCTGCTCGCACTTCCCTGCCAGGTAGTGCCACGTGTTCCCCGCGTACGCCGAGTCGGGGTGGCGCAGGCCCAGGAGCACCCGGCCCTCGTCGTCCTCCAGGTGGAGGTGGACGCCGATGCCGTTCAGCACGGTCCGGCTGCCCCCGTCCCATGGAGCGGGGACCGCAGCCGGCGTGCCATCCGGAGCGTGCTCGGCCGCGTGCCGGCGAATGAGGGCGCGCGTCGCGGGGCTCAGGCGCAGCCGGTCCAGACTTTCGTGAGCGTGGTCTTCCCTGACCCGTTCGCCCCTACCAGGGCCGTCACCTTCCCCCGGGGGGACCCGCACGCTCACGCTCCTCAGGGCAGGGGAGTCCGCTCCCGGGTACGTGAACGACACCGCCTCCGTCCGCACCTCCCGCACCGGGGCGGGCAGCGGCGTCCCGGAGTTCGGGATGGCGTTCTCCGCGGCGATCGTGATGGCGTCCTCGGTGTCGGTGAGGTACAGCAGCTCCTCGTACAGCCGGTTGACCTGCTGCACCAGCGACGTGAGCCGCGCCGTCGACGTGCGGATGGCGATCACCGCCGTGCCGCCGACGGCGAGCGGCAGACCACCGGACGCCAGGAGCCACCACAGCACGCCGTAGCAGGCCAGCGACGCCACACCGGCGAACGCCCCCGCGACCAGGTCCGTGGAAGCCTGCGCCCGGGCCAGGCGCCGCTGCTCCGCCTCCATCTGCCGCGACATCTCCTCGTAGCCGGACAGCAGCTTCGTGCCGGCGGCGTGCACACGGATCTCCGCGGCGGCGTGCGGGCGGGTCAGGTAAGCCAGCAGGGACGCGATCGCCCGGCGGTGGTCGACCCAGTGCAGCCGCGAGACGTACTCGCGGCGCGCCGAGCGGACCGCGCCCCACCCCTTGGGCAGGGCGATCGCCAGCAGCATCGGCAGCAGCGCCCAGTGGAGCGACGCCAGTACGACCGCGGCGGCCACCATGCCGATCACCACATTGCCCACGCCCACCGACAGCCGGAGCATGCTGCGGGCCGAGTCCGTGCCGAACTTCCCCGCCTCCAGGACCCGCTGGACCTCCGGCCGCTCGGTCGCCTCCACCTCGACGCGGGTCACGGCCGTGTAGTACCGGGCGGAGACCGCCCGCTCCACCTGCGGCTCCAGCCGACCCGACATCGCCGTCGACCACGCCGACAACACCGCGGTCGCCACCGCCGCGAGCGCCAGCACCACCAGCGACGGCAACGCCTCGCGGAGCTTGTCCCCGGTCGGGCCGTCGGCGAACAGCTCCGTCAGGACACTGTTGACCGCCACCAGCCCCCACCCGGCCGTCACCCCCTGCCCGAGCTGCGCCACCACGACCCCGGCGAGCGCCCGCGGGTCCGTCCGCCACCCGGTGCGCAGCACCATGGCCACCATGCGGGGCAGCGCGGCCGCCATGTGCCCGAACTTCAGCCGCGTCAGCGGGCCTTCATGGCGGACATATGCCTGGTCGTAGCGCAGCCGCCCGCCGTACAGCTCCCGCTCGGCGTCCGAGACGGCAGCCGTGTCCGCCTCCTCCTCCTCTCGTGCGTTCGTGGTCTCGTCGCTGTCCGGTTCGACCTGCGTCAATGTGTTCCCCCTCGAAGGCGTGGCGCTGTGGCGTCGGCCTGTTCAACGACGCCACCCCGATTTCGAACACGTGCTCTTTCGGACGGGTTGCGCACGCCGGGGTTGAGCGGTTCTCCGAAGGTGCGCGATGCACCGACCCTTGCCACGCAAGCGCCCGCGGCCGAGCCCGGATTGGCCGAAACGCCGACGCTCGTCCACGACGCTGTGGCCGTACGCGGTCAGGGGGCGCTCAAGGCGGATCCCTGACCGCGTCCGCCCGAGGCGGCGGGCAGGAACACCCCCCTGACCGCATGGTGAGCCGGTCTTGGTCCACGTTGTGGGCGGCCAGGTGGCGGATCTTGCTGCTCCGGTCGTCGAAAGCGCAGGTCAGAGCGGTGTGTACGGGATGTCAGGTGGCGCAATACTGCGGCAACACCATCGGAGGCGCTCGGCCGCTACGTTCACTGTCATGCCAGCCGAACCCACCCCCGCAGCCCGTCCGGTCGCCGCCGCGCGGCGGCGGCGGCTGCGCGCGGACCGGGCCAGGGAGCTCGCCGACGTGCTTCGCCACCAGGTCCTGGCGGGCGGTTTCCCCGGTGGGGTCCTGCCGCTCGAGGACGTCATCGCCGCCGATTACCGGGTCAGCCGCAACACCGTGCGGCAGGCCCTGGATCTGCTGCGCGGTGAGCGGATCGTCGACCGGCAGCCCGGCGTCGGCACCGTGGTGGTGTGCGAGAAGTACCCGCACGGTCTGGACCGGCTCCAGGGGCTGGCCGAGACCCTGTACGAGCACGGCCGGGTCACCAACGAGGTCCGCACCGTCGGGCCGGTCGCGGCTCCGGGCCCGGTGGCCCACCGGCTGGGCCTGCCCGACCACACCGAGGTGCTGTGTATCGAGCGGCTGCGCCGCCTGAACGGACTGCCGCTGTCCCTGGACCTGTCCTACCTGCCCATGGACGTGGGCGGTGAACTGCTCGGCTGTGACCTGGAGAACACGGATGTCTTCCGGCTCCTGGAGTCGTTGACCGGCGGTCCGCTGGGACACGCCGAGATCACCCTGGAGGCCGTGAACGCCGACGCGCACTCCGCGGCGGTGCTCCAGGCCCCGCGCGGGGCGGCCGTACTGATGCTGGAGCGGCTGACCCATCTGCCCGACGGACGGCCGGTGGACCTGGAGTTCATCCGGTTCCGCGGCGACCGCATCACCATGAGCGGCGTGCTGCGCCGCTCTCCCTGACCCTCCCCACCCCGGGGTCCCGGCCGGCCCCGAAACCCTCCCCCCGTAACCCGTTCCCCCGCCCTTTCCCCGGGCCTTGGAGACAGCCATGCCTCTTGTGCCGCAGCGCGCGGACGTACCCGTGACCATCGACGAGTCCAAGTGCATCGACGGCTGCACGCTCTGCGTCGACATGTGCCCGCTCGACTCGCTCGCGATCCGCGAGGACAACGGCAAGGCGTACATGCACGTCGACGAGTGCTGGTACTGCGGCCCGTGCGCGGCGCGCTGCCCCACCGGCGCGGTGACCGTCAACATGCCCTACCTGCTCCGGTGAAAGGCCCGATCCCCATGACCTCCAGGAGAATCCCGCTCCTTCCGCTGCTCCCGGCCGCACTCCTGCTCTCCCTGACCACCACCGCCTGCGGGGGCGTGGCAGGCGCCGGGGACGACGGCGACCCGTCGACGGTCACGGTGACCGTCGGATACCAGTCCAAGACCATCAACACCGTCACCGCCGGCACCCTGCTGCGGTCCCTCGGCTACTTCGAGGAAGAGCTCGCGGCCCGGGGGAAGAAGGACGGCGTCACCTACCGGGTCGAGTGGCAGGACTACGCCACCGGTGCCCCCATCACCGCCCGGATGACGGCCGGGAAGATCG
Source organism: Streptomyces sp. NPDC006339 (assembly GCF_040612775.1). NCBI lineage: Bacteria > Bacillati > Actinomycetota > Actinomycetes > Kitasatosporales > Streptomycetaceae > Streptomyces > Streptomyces sp. NPDC006339. Next base: position 23,155 of record NZ_JBEXQW010000062.1, on the reverse strand, counting down.
ACATCGGTTCGATGGGCGACTTCCCACTGCTGATCAACGCGGCCCGCGGCGAAGAGCTCAAGCAGCCGACGCGGCTGGTCGCGGTCACCGGCTACAACCTCCGCGGCGGCCTGAACACCGTGGTCACCCGCCCCGGCTCCCCCCTGCGGTCACTGGCCGACCTGCGCGGCAAGAAGGTGTCCACGAGCGTCGGTTCGGCCGCCGACGGCACCCTGGTGAGGGCCCTCCAGCGGGCCGGCGTCGACCCGGGCAAGGACATCCGGAAGCTCAACCAGCAGCCCAGCGTGGGCGCTTCGGCACTGGCGGCGGGCAGCGTCGACGCGCTCTCCCAGTTCGTCGCCTGGCCCGGGCAGTTGGCGTTCGAGGGCAAGGCCACCGCCCTGTACGACGGGGCGGAACTGAACCTGCCGACCTTCCACGGCGTCACCGTCCGGGAGAAGTTCGCCAAGGAACGGGCCGGAATCCTCGACGACTTCCTCCGGGCGCAGCGGCGGGCCACCGACCATCTGCGCGCCCACCCGGTCGCCGCCGCCGAGTCGGTGGCGCAGGCGACCGGGCTGCCGGCAGAGGTGGTCTACCTGTACAACGGCGCCAACGGCATCGCGACCTTCGACCCCGAGCTGCGCCCGGAGCTGATCGCCGCGTTGAAGGAGGACGTGCCGGTACTGAAGGCCGCCGGTCTGGTGCACGACGTCGACGTGGACGGCTTCGTCGACCCGGCGCCGCTGAGGCGGGCCGTCACGTCCCCCGCGTATCCGGTGAGCGCCGCCGCGAAGCCCGAGCTGTGGCTGAAGGGCGCGGCCGGCACCCGTACCTTCGACAGCCCCGAGGAGCTGCTGAGGGCCGTCAAGGGCGCGGACGTGCGGGCCGCGTACGTCCCCGACGCGCTGACCGGCACCCGCTGGTTCGCCGACAAGTCGGTGTGGGTCGCGGACGGCGCTCGGCTGCGCGCGTTCGTCACCCGGGCGAACGCCGAGAAGTACACCGGCACGCGCCCCGGGGCCCGCGTCATCGGTTACGCGGACGCCCTGGAGCTGGCGTCATGAGGGCCGGCCGCTGGCTGGTGCGCGCCGCCTCGCTGGCCGCCGCCCTCGGGCTGTGGCAGGTGCTGACCTCCCTGGACGCCAGCCTGTGGCTGCGGTTCGAGCTGTTCCCCACGGTCGGCGAGGTGGCGTCCGCCTTCGCCGACCGGGTCGGCACCGTTCCCTACTGGCAGGACCTCGGCCACAGCCTGCGCCGGATCCTGGTCGGCTTCGCGCTGGCCGCGGTCCTGGGCGTGGCGGCGGGCACCGCCATCGCCCGGTCCCGGTGGGCCGCCGACCTGCTGGGGCCGCTGGTGGAGGTGGTGCGGCCGGTGCCGGCCATCGCGCTGGTGCCCGTCGCCATCCTGCTGCTGCCCACCAATGAACAGGGCATCGTCTTCATCACCTTCACCGCCGCCTTCTTCCCCGTCGTGGTGTCCACCCGGCACGCGGTCCGGGCGCTCACGCCGGTCTGGGAGGAGGCCGTGCTCACCATGGGCGCCGGCCGGCTGCGGGTGCTGTTCTCGGTGGTGCTGCCGGGTGCCCTGCCGGGCGTCTTCGGCGGCCTGTCGGTGGGCATCGGCGTCTCGTGGATCTGTGTGATCTCCGCCGAGATGATCTCCGGCGAGTACGGGGTGGGCTACCGCACCTGGCAGGACTACACCATCGTCGACTACCCCGGGGTGTTCGTCGGCATGGCCACCATCGGCGCCCTCGGCTGGCTCACCTCGACCGCCGTCGAACTGCTGGGCCGCCGCGCGACCTCCTGGCTGCCCCGGCCCGCCTCGGGGCAGGCCGGCGCCGCCTCGCACGCCCGACCCGCTCCGGGGCGGGCCGGTGCCGCCTCGCGCCGGGCGCCGCGCGGACCCGGCCGCGCCCCCTCGGTCCCCGGCGCGGACACCAGCGCCGATCCCACCGCACCGCACCCGGCGGCGAACGACGCCGCCGACCGGAAGGAGCCGGTCTCATGAGCACCGCCACCCCCTCCACCGCCGCCACCCCCTCCACCGCCGCCACCCCCTCCACCGGGAGCGTCCCGGCCGGCGCCGAACTCGCCCTGCACGACGTGCGGCTCGGCCACCCGGACGGCGCCGCCGTGCCCGGCACCGTCACCCTGCGGATCGCGCCGGGCGAACTGCTGGCCGTCGTCGGGCCGTCCGGCTGCGGCAAGTCCACGCTGCTGCGCACCCTCGCCGGGCTGCTCCCGCCGCTGGGCGGGCGGGTCACGCAGGACGGCGAGCCGGTCGTCCGGCCCGGCGCCGACCGGGCGCTGGTCTTCCAGCACGACGCCCTGCTGCCGTGGCGTACCGTCCGCGCGAACGTGGAACTGCCGCTGGCGATCCGCCGGGTCCCCCGGGACGAGCGGCGGCGGACGGCGGCCGACTGGCTGGAGCGGGTCGGTCTGGCCGAGCACGCCCACAAGCTGCCGTACCAGCTCTCCGGCGGTCAACGCCAGCGGGTGCAACTGGCCCGCGCCCTGGCCGGACGGCCCCGCGCCGTCCTGATGGACGAACCCTTCGGCGCGCTCGACGCGCACACCCGCGCCGGGATGCAGGACCTGCTGGTCGACATCCTGCGGGGCACCGGCGCGACCGTCGTCTTCGTCACCCATGACGTCGACGAGGCCCTCCACCTGGGCGACCGCGTCCTGCTGCTCGGCTCCGGCCGGGTCCTTGACGTCCCGCACCCGCGCCGCCGCGACGCGCAGCACGCCCCCGAGACCGCCGGTGTGCGCCGCAGCGTCCTCGCATCCCTCTGACAGTCACCCTTCTGCAGCCACCCGAAAGGCACCTGACGTGGACACCCTGGTGGACACCCCCCTGGCCATCCCCGATCTCGCCGAGGCCACCGAACTGACCTGCGACGTCCTCGTCATCGGCGGCGGCACCGCCGGCACCATGGCCGCGCTGACCGCGGCCGGGCTCGGCGCCGACGTGCTGCTGCTGGAGAAGGCACACGTCAGGCACTCCGGCGCACTCGCCATGGGCATGGACGGGGTCAACAACGCCATCATCCCGGGCCGGGCGGAGCCCGACGACTACGTCGCCGAGATCACCCGCGCCAACGACGGCATCGTCGACCAGTCCACCGTCCGGCAGACCGCGACGCGCGGCTTCGCGATGGTCAAGCGCCTGGAGTCGTACGGGGTGAAGTTCGAGAAGGACGAGCACGGGGAGTACGCGGTCCGCCAGGTGCACCGGTCCGGCTCGTACGTCCTGCCGATGCCGGAGGGCAAGGACGTCAAGAAGGTGCTCTACCGGCAGATGCGGCGGCGCGAGATGCGGGAGCGCATCCGTATCGAGAACCGTGTTATGCCGGTCCGGGTGCTCACCCACCCGGACGACGGCCGGGCCATCGGTGCCGCCGGATTCCACACCCGCACCGGCGCGTTCGTCACGGTGCGCGCGGGGGCGGTGATCCTCGCGACCGGGGCGTGCGGCCGGCTGGGGCTGCCCGCCTCCGGTTATCTGTACGGGACGTACGAGAACCCCACGAACGCGGGCGACGGCTACGCCATGGCGTACCACGCGGGGGCCGCGCTCACCGGCATCGAGTGCTTCCAGATCAACCCGCTGATCAAGGACTACAACGGTCCCGCCTGCGCGTACGTCGCCAATCCCTTCGGCGGGTACCAGGTGAACCGGCACGGCGAGCGGTTCGTGGAGTCGGACTACTGGTCGGGGCAGATGATGTCCGAGTTCGCGGCCGAACTCGCCTCCGACCGGGGCCCGGTCTACCTCAAGCTCAGCCATCTGCCCGAGGAGACCATCACCGCCGTCGAATCGATCCTGCACACGACGGAGCGGCCCACGCGCGGCACCTTCCACCAGGGCCGGGGCCACGACTACCGCACCCACGACATCGAGATGCACATCTCGGAGATCGGGCTGTGCGGCGGGCACTCCGCCTCCGGGGTACGGGTGGACGCGCACGCCCGCACCACCGTGCCCCGGCTGTACGCGGCCGGTGACCTGGCCTGCGTACCGCACAACTACATGATCGGGGCGTTCGTCTTCGGGGATTTGGCCGGCGAGGACGCGGCGCGGTACCGGGCCTACGAGGGGGAATTGCCCCACGACCAGTTGGCGGCGGCGCACGAGCTCGTCTACCGGCCGCTGCGCAACCCCGACGGGCCTCCGCAGCCGCAGGTGGAGTACAAGCTGCGGCGGTTCGTCAACGACTACGTGGCGCCGCCGAAGAGCGGGGCGAAGCTGTCGCTGGCGGTGGAGGCGTTCATCCGGATGTCGGAGGAGATCGCCGGGATGGGGGCGCGCACCCCGCACGAGCTGATGCGGTGCGCGGAGGTCACCTTCATCCGGGACTGCGCGGAGATGGCCGCCCGGGCCTCGCTGGCCCGCACCGAGTCGCGGTGGGGGCTTTACCACGAGCGGCTCGACCACCCGGGGCGGGACGACGAGGGCTGGCTGCACCACCTCGACCTGCGCAAGTCCGCGTCGGGGGCGATGGAGTTCACCGCGCGGCCCGTGGAGCCGTACGTGGTCCCCGTGCCGGAGTACGCGCCCGCGGCGGGCCCGGAGCGGCGGCTGGGCGAGGTCACGCTGGTTCCGGTGGCCACGGGTGGCCCGCGGGACGCCGCGCCGAGCGCCCGGCCGACCGCGCCCCAGGCGGCCGAGGCCGGGGTCGGGGCGCCGAGGCCGACGGCTCCGGCCGCACCCGAGGCCCCCGAGGGTCACGAGGTCCACGAGGTCCACGAGGTCCCCGAGGTCCACGAGGTCCACGAGGCCCCCGAGGCGTCAGCGCCCAGCCCCGCGCTCCTCCGCCTGCTCTCCCTGGCCGAGGAGTCCCCCGACCTGGAGGCGCTGCGCCCCTATCTCGCCGACACGGACCCGGCGGTACGGGCGGCCGCCGTGGCCGCGCTCGGGGAGACGGTGCCGGCCGGTGCCGGGCCCGCGCTCGCCGAGCGTTTGCGGGACACCGCACCGCAGGTCCGGGGCGCCGCCGCGGCCGCGCTGCGCGAACTCGTCGAAGTCCTGCCCGCCGAGGCCGGGCTGGGGGCCGGGCTGCGCGAGGCGCTGGAGGTCGCCGACCGAACCGTCCGGGCGGCCGCGCTCGACGTGCTGCGCGCCCTGCGGCTGGGCGATGCCGGGGTGTACGCCGCCGCGCTCGACGACACGGAGATCGAGGTGCGGATCACCGCCGTACGGGCCCTGGTCTCGGTGGACGCGGTCGCGGAGCTGGCGGTGGCCGCCGCCGACCCGGCCCGCGAGGTGCGCGTGGCGGTCGCCCGGGGCCTCGCGGCCGTGCACGCCCCGGCCCCCGACCCGCTCGACCCGCTGCTGGACGACCGGGACCCGCTCGTCCGGGGCGCCGCTCTGTCCGCGCTGGCCGCCACCGGCTGCCCGCCCCGGTACGCCGCGCTGGCCGCGGCCGCCCTCGACGACCCGGCCTGGCAGGTCCGTGCGGGCGCCGCGACCGCCCTCCGCGCGGCCCCGCCCGCACCGGCCGTCGCGGCCCTCGCCGGGGCCCTGGCCGACCCCAACGCGGACGTCCGCAAAGCCGCCGTCCTCTCCCTCCTCTCCCACCGCGCCACCCCCGCGGCCCGCACCGCCCTCGCCGCGGCCGCCACCGACCCGGACGCCGACATCCGCGCCTACGCCTCCCGCCGGGACGCGTGACGGCCGGCCGACCCCGCCCGGCGGGTCGACCGTGTCGGCGGCGGGAGCCGATCCGTACCCGCCGGGGCCGGGGACTTCACCGAGCCCGGCGGGCATGGTCGGTCGGCGCCGCCCCGGTGTCATGGACGGCGGCGGCGCCATCGGCGGTGGAGGCTTCCGCGCCTCCACCGCCTTGCCTCAGTGGCGATCGACCGGGACGTACCGGGCATGGGTGTCCACCGTCACCGCCATCGCTCCACCGTCGCGCCGCGGTGGGTCAGGTGCGGGTCCAACGCTGGTTGCTGCCGCCCGAGCAGGAGGAGAGCTGGATCAGGGTGCCGTTGGCCGTGCCGTTGGCGGCGGTGGCGAGGCAGAGGCCGGACTGGACGCCGACGATGGATCCGTCGGAGTCGAGGCGCCACTTCTGGTTGTCGCCGCCCCAGCAGCTATAGATCTGGACCTTGGTGCCGTTTCCGGTGCCGGCGGCGTCCAGGCACTTGTTGCCGTAGACCCTGAGTTCGCCGGCGGCGGTGTACGTCCACTGCTGGTTGGTGCCGTTGTGGCAGTCCCACAGTTGGAGCTGGGTGCCGTCGGCGGTGCCGGCGCCCGGCACGTCCAGGCAGCGGCCCGACCCGACGCCCTTGATCTGTCCGGAACCCGAAGGGGGCGTGGTGGAGCTGCCGTTGAGTGCGTTGAGGACGGAGGTGTAGGCGGGCTTCTTGCTGCCGTCTCCGTTGAACAGCAGCGGCGTCTGCTCCGGTCGCCAGGAGTCGGTGTCGCGCACACCCCAGACGGTGATGCCGAGGCAGCGCGGGACGGCCAGGCAGTCGTTGGTCACGTTGGCGTACGTCGTGGGCGAGGCGCCCTCGATGTCGAGTTCGGTGACGGCCACGTCGACGCCGAGGGCGGCGAAGTTCTGCAGGGTGGTGCGGAAGTTGCTGTGGTAGGGGCTGCCGCTGTTGAAGTGCGCCTGGAAGCCGACGCAGTCGATCGGCACGCCGCGCTGCTTGAAGTCGCGGACCATGGCGTACATGGCCTGGGTCTTTGCCCAGGTCCAGTTCTCCACGTTGTAGTCGTTGTAGCAGAGCTTGGCGGCGGGGTCGGCGGCGCGCGCGGTGCGGAAGGCGACCTCGATCCAGTCCATGCCGGTGCGTTGCAGGTTGGAGTCGCGCCGGGCTCCCGAGCTGCCGTCGGCGAACGCCTCGTTCACGACGTCCCACTGGGCGATCTTGCCCTTGTAGTGGGTCATCACGCCGGTGATGTGGTTCGTCATCGCCTGGCGCAGGGCGCTGCCGCTGAGGTTCTGCATCCAGCCGGGCTGCTGGGAGTGCCAGGCCAGGGTGTGACCGCGCACCTGCTTGCCGTTCTGTACGGCCCAGTTGTAGACGCGGTCACCGGCGGTGAAGTCGAACCGGCCCTGCTGGGGCTCGGTGGCGTCGATCTTCATCTCGTTCTCGGCCGTGACCGAGTTGAACTCGCGGTTCGCGATCGTCGTGTACGCCGAGTCGCCCAGCCTGCCCGAGGAGATGGCGGTGCCGAAGTAGCGGCCGCTCTGTGCCGCCGCGCGGCCGAGCGTGCTTTCGGCGGCGTGTGAGGCCGGCGGCGCCACCAGCACGGCGGTCGAACCGAGGACGCCGACGATGAGGGCCGTACAGAGACCGCCGATTTTCCGGCGGAGGGTGGTGGGGGGAATTGCGTTTAAGCGCATGACTGAGCCTCCGGGTCAGAAATCACGGAAGGATGTGAGCGCGGCGGAAAGAAATCCGCGGAAGCGGCGCACGCGTCCATTGACGAAGGACGTTCGGGTTTCAGTCTGGAAATCTGACGGAAGCATGTCAAGACTTTCGAAAGGGTTTCGAGAATCCAGTCCTTTCAAGGAATTCGATGGTCATTCCCGTCGGCTCGGGTACGTGATGTCGAAACTCGTGAAATGGGCTTGATGGGCCGACGGGCGGCCGTTGGAGGTGGCGTAGAGGCCGAGCTGGACGCTGGTGAACAGCGGGGTGAGGAAGGTGGCTTCGACGGTCGTGAGGTCCTGCCAGGCGCCGCCGGGTGTCGCGTGGGCGAAGGTGTGGCTGAAACCGCGGACGCGCACGCCCAGGCGCACGGGGCCCGGCGGGACGGGAACGCCGGCCAGCACCTCGGGCCCGCGGCGGAGGGTGAGCCCTTCCGTGGTGCGGAGGAAGAGGAGGTGGGCGTCGTCGTCGAGGACCACGGCGAGGCCGGCCTCTTCACCCGGTGCGGCGGGGGTGAAGCGCAGCTCGGTGGAGACGTCGCAGTCGGGCTGTTCCTGGGGGCGGACCAGCAGGGAGGGGACGGTGCGTTCGCCGAGGCGTTCGGGGCGGAGCCGGAGACGGAGCCCGTCGCCGGTGGTCCAGAACGGCGCGCGGGGAGTGCGCAGGGTGCTCCAGTCGGCGGAGAGGGTGGCGAAGTCCTCGTGGAGGGGCCGGCGAGGGCCGGTGTGGACGACGGGGGAGAAGACCGGCCAGCCGTCGTCCCAGGTGACCCGGCTGAGGAAGGTCTCGCGGCCGAGGGCCGAACCCGGGCGGACGCCCAGGAGGACGGCCCGCCAGTCGCCGTACGGGGTCTGGACGAGGTCGGCGTGACCGGTGCAGGTCACCCGGCCCGTGGCGGGTGGGAGCACCGGGTTGCCGGGGGCGCCCTCGTAGGGGCCGGTCACGCGGTCGGCGCGGGCGGCCACGACGCTGTGGTCCACATCGGTGCCGCCCTCCGCGGTGAGGAGGAGATAGCTGCCGTCGATCTTGTACAGGTGCGGGGCTTCCGCCCATCGGGCGCCGGGGTGGCTCCCCGACCACAGGACGTGCTCGGGTCCCGTGAGCCGTCGTTCGCGGGGAAGGTATTCGCGCATCCAGATCTCGGTGTGGCCGGCGGCCTCGTCCAGCACGCGGGCGGCGGTGAACCAGGCCCTCCCGTCGCCGCCGACCGCCCCGTCGCCGCCGTCCGTCCCGTCGTCGAAGAACAGCGACGGGTCGAAGCCCTCGCCCTCCAGCCAGTGCGGTTCCGACCACGGGCCCGCCGGGTCGGTCGCCGTGACGACGAAGTGGCCGGGGCCGTCCATCAGCGTGCAGACGAGATGGAAGACCCCGTCATGGTGGCGGATCGTCGGTGCGAACAGGCCCCGTGAGGGCGCGCACCCGTCGAGGTCGAGCTGGGACGGCCGGTCGAGCGCGGAGCCGAGGCGCCGCCAGTTCACCAGATCGCGGCTGTGGAACACGGGAAGGCCCGGGAACCATTCGAAGCTGGACGTCACCAGGTAGTAGTCCGCTCCCACCCGGCAGACGGACGGGTCGGGCCGGAAGCCCGGCAGCACGGGATCGCCGAACGACGCGGAATTGCGGGCCGTCATGGCACGGGGACGATCGCGACCGGCACGGACAGCACCCGGTCGGTCCCCGGGTGACGTACGGGGCCGTGCAGGGTGAAGGACCCCTGGAGCGGAAGGTCGCCGCTGGACCGTCCGACGGCCACGCGGATCTCCCCGGGCTCCACTCTTCTGCGCAGGTCGATCCCGGTGAAGGAGGTCCGGTCGGCATGGACGGAGAAGGTGATCCGGGCGGCCGCCCCCGGCTCCAACTCGACCCGCCCGAAGCCGGCGAGCCACCGCTGCGGCCGGACGACGGACGCCACAGGGTCCGAGAGGTAGAGCTGGACCACCTCGGTCCCGGCCACCTCGCCGACGTTGCGGACGGTGGCCGAGACGGTGACGGTCCCGTCCGTCGCCGCGACGGGGTCCACCGAGAGCTCCTCGTAGCCGAAGCTGGTCCAGCTCAGCCCGTGTCCGAAGGGGAACAGCGGGGTCGGGTCCACCGAGCTCCAGTCCGTGTGCCCGCCGAGCGTGGGGTGCAGGTAGGTGCCGGGCTGGCCGCCGGTGTGGCGGGGGACGGAGACGGGCAGCCGTCCGGACGGTTCCGCGGCCCCGCTGATGATCCGGGCGAGTGCCGTCCCGCCCTCCTCGCCGGGGAAGAAGGTCTGCACCACCGCCGACGCCCGTTCGGCCAGCGTACCGAGCGCATAGGGCCGTCCCGAGACGAGGACCAGGACGGTCGGCACCCCGGAGTCCAGGACGGCGGCGGCGAGCGCGGCCTGGTCACCGGGCAGGTCGAGGGTCTCGGCGTCGCAGCCCTCTCCGGAGGTGCCCCGGCCGAACATGCCGGCCCGGTCCCCGAGCACCAGCACGTTCACGTCCGGATCGTCCGCGGTGACCGTGAACCCGGCGGCGGTGAGCGCCTCGCCGAGCGTCGGTATCTCGAGCCCGAGGTCGCCGGGCAGCGCGACATGATTGGGGAAGGAGTAGCAGCCGAGGAAGGACTGCGGGTCGTCGGCGTACGGCCCGCCGACCGCGACCCGGCACGGCCGCAGCGGCAGGGTGCCGTCGTTGGCGAGCAGCACGGTGGACCGTTCGGCCAGGAGCCTGGCCAGGGCCCGGTTCTCCGGCGGGTCCAGGTGGACGGGTTCGGGCGTGACGGGTTCCCAGTCGGGGTCGAGCAGGCCGAGTTCGGCCTTCTGCAGCAGGACCCGTTCCGCGGCGCGGTCGACGAGCTCCTCGGCCAGGGCTTCCGACCGCACGAGTTCGGTCAGCGGCTCCCCGTAGCAGCGGGCCGTGGGCAGCTCGACGTCGATCCCGGCGGTGAGCGCCAGCGCGCCGGCCGCGCCGCGCGATCCGGCGACGCCGTGCCGCGTCTCCAGGAAGGAGACGGCGTAGTAGTCGGCGACCACCACACCGCCGAACCCGAGTTCACCTCTGAGCAGGTCGGTCAGCAGCCGTTCGTCGGCGGCCACCGGGACGCCGTCCACGTCGGTGTAACTGTTCATCACCGACCGGGCGCCTCCCTCCCGCAGTGCCCGTACGAAAGGCTCGACCAGCACGTCGGCGAACTCGCGCGGCCCCGAGGAGACGGGGGCCATGTTCCGGCCGCCGCGCGAGGCCGAGTACCCGGCGAAGTGCTTGAGCGTGGCCACGATCCCGGCGCCTTCCAGCCCCTGCACATAGGCGGTGCCGATCGCTCCGACGAGATAGGGATCCTCGGCGATGCACTCCTCGGTCCTGCCCCACCGGTAGTCGCGGACCACGTCGAGGACCGGAGCCAGCCCCTGGTGGACGCCGACCCGCCGCATCCCCGCGCCGATGGCGGCGGCCATCCGCCGCACCAGTCCGGGATCGAAGGACGCGCCCCAGGCGAGCGGCCCGGGGAAGACCGTCGCCCCGAGGGTCATGAACCCGGTCAGGCACTCCTCGTGAGCGACCGCCGGGATGCCGAACCGGCCGGATGCGGTCACCTGACGCTGGAGCGAGGCGAGCCGCTCCATCCCGGCTTCCACGGTGATCGGCGCGGTGCCGTACACCCGGGTGAGCTGGCCGAGCCCGTGGGCGACGATGTCGTCGAAGCCGGGCGCGGACTCGCCGGAATCGTCCTCCATCGGCGCGACAGGTGCTCCCGGATCGGTGGGGAGGGCCCAGAAGCCGGTGAGCTGCCCCGCCTTCTCCTCCACCGTCATCCGTTTCAGCAGATCGGCGACTCTCGTGGACGCGGGGAGGAGGGGGTCACGCCAGGGCTCGGTCAAGGGGTTCTCCTAGGGACGGGGCGGGGCGGTGGAGTGCCGGACCTTGAGCTCGGTCGAGAGCTCCATCCGGGGACTGACCAGGGGTTGGTCCTCCAGAAGCTGGAACAGGGTGCGGGCGGCGAGCCGGCCCATCTCCTCCAGCGGCTGGCGGACCGTCGTCAGGGGAGGTGACAGCCATTCGCCCATCGGCAGGTCGTCGAAGCCGACCACGCTGAGGTCCTGCGGGATGCGCAAGCCGACCTGCCGAGCGGCTTCGTAGACGCCCATCGCCTGCTGGTCGCTGCTGGCGAAGATGGCGGTCGGCGGCTCGGGGAGGGCGAGCAGTTCCTGGGCGCGCCGGAACCCGCCCTCGTGCTGGAAGTCGCCGAACCGGATCAGATCGCGGTCGAATTCGATCCCGGCCCGCTCCAGCGCGGCCCGGTACCCGTCGATGCGGGCCTGGCTGCAGAGCATCTCCTTGCGGCCGCCGATCACGGCGATCCGGCGGTGCCCGAGCTCCAGCAGGTGCTCGGTGGCGGCGAGGCCGCCCGCCCAGTTGGTCGCGCCGATGCTCGGAACACCGTTGCCGGGGAGGTCGATCGGGTCGATGACGACGAGCGCCACCCCGGCCCGTTCGACCTGGTCGCGCTGGGCCTGGGTGACCGAGGCGGTGACGAGGATGACGCCGTCGCTGTGGTGCAGGACGGGCAGCGCGGCCCAGCTCGACGGCGTGGCCTCGCCCGGCGGGACGAGCGACACGACGGTGCCGACGCTCCGCTGGGCGCACTCGGCCTCGACGCCGCGCAGGATCTCCACCGCCCACGCGCTGTCCAGGCCGCCGATGATCAAGTCGACCAGGCCCGACCTGCGGGCCCTGCCCTGCCGGCCGGGGGGCAGGTAGTTGTGGGATCGCAGCAGGGTCTCGATCCGTTCGCGTGTCGCGGGTGCGACATCGGAGCGGCCGTTGATCACCTTGGACACGGTGGCCTGGGAGACCCCTGCCTCCGCGGCGATGACGGCCAGGGTCGCACGCTGCTCGCTCAACTTCTCTCCTCTGCCCGGACGCCTGGGGCCGGTGACAGGTACCGCAAACTTTTCGAAGAGTTTCCGGTCGTCCTGATCGGCTTGTCAAGCCCCAATAGGGCTGCGCTTGTTGGGCAGTTCGGTGAGAAGTCTTGACCGAGAAGCCCCGCGTTCCTACGTTGTGGCAGCGCAGAGATCGAGAGAGTTGCGAAATGTTTTCGAGAACGAACCGGCATCCCCCACCCCGGAGGTCCCATGGCCAGCACCCTCCCGAGCCGCCGACGCTTCCTGGCGCTCTCGGCCCTGACCGCACTGTCCGCCCCGCTGGCCGCGGCCTGCGGCGCTGACGACTCCGACGGCGAGCCGGCGGCCGACGGCAAGGTGACCTTCGCGTGGTGGAACATCGCCACCACGGAACCGGGCAAGTCCCTCTTCCCGCGGATCGCCTCGGCGTACATGGCCGCTCACCCGGACATCACGATCGAGACGACCTCGTTGGAGAACGAGGCGTTCAAGTCCAAGCTGACCGCCACCACCGCGTCCGGCAAGCTCCCCGACGTCTTCCAGACCTGGGGCGGCGGCGTGCTGCGGCAGCAGGTCGACGCGGGTCTCGTCGAGGACCTCACCGACGCGCTGGGCTGGTCGTCCGAGCTCACCCCGGTGTCGCTGCAGGCGTATCAGGTCGAGGGCCGGACCTACGCGGTTCCCTACGACATCGGCATGGTCGGCTTCTGGTACAACAAGAAGCTCTTCGCCGAGGCCGGGATCACGGCGCCGCCGGTCACCTGGGCCGAATTCCTCGACGTCGTCCGGAAGCTCAAGGCGGCGGGCGTCACTCCGATCGCCCTCGCGGGCAAGGAGAAATGGCCGGGCCACTACTACTGGGCCTACCTCGCCATGCGCGTCGCCGGCCTCCCCGCGCTGCAACGGGCCGCGACCACGGGGGACTTCACCGGCCCCGGCTTCGTCCGGGCCGGTACCCACCTCAAGGAGCTGGTCGACCTCCAGCCGTTCCAGACGGCCTTCCTCGGCGCCGGTTACGGCAGTCCCGGCGGCCAGGCCGCGACGATGGGCAACGGCAAGGCCGCCATGGAGCTGATGGGGCAGTGGGCACCGTCGGTGCAGCAGGACGCGGGCGCCGGCCTCGGAGCGGACCTCGGCTTCTTCCCCTTCCCGACGGTCGACGGCGGAGCCGGGCGGGCCACCGAAGTGTTCGGCGGCGGTAACGGTTTCGCGCTGCGCAAGGGCGCCCCCAAGGAGGCGCTGGACTTCCTGAGGTTCTTCGTCCTGGACAACCAGTCCAAGCTGCTGGCCTCGGGCGGCTACCTGCCGGTGGTCAAGGGCGCGGAGCGCCGGCTCACCGACGCCACCAAGAAGGTGGTGGCCGACAGCCTGGTCAAGGCGACGGGCTTCCAGCTCTTCCTCGACCAGGCATACCCGCCGGCGGTCGGCCAGGAGGTCAACGACAGCGTCGCCGACCTCATCGCCGGCAAGAAGACGCCCGAGCAGGTCACTCGGTCGATCACCGAGGCTGCGAAGGGTGCCTAGCTCCGTGGCCACCCCGACCCAGGACCCGGCCCAGGATCCGACCGAGGACCCGACCGAGGACCCGACCCAGGACCCGACCAAGCAACGGACCGAGCACGCCGTACCGGTGCGGCGCTCGCCCGCCCCGGCCCGGTCGCTCCTGCGCGGGCTCGGAAGCTGGATGTCGGTCGCCTGGTTCCTCGTCCCGGCGCTGGTCCTCTTCCTCGTCTTCGTCCTCGCCCCGATCGCCGTCGCCGTCCACACCAGCTTCTTCAAGTGGGGCGGCGTCGGCCCCCTGGGCGACTTCGTCGGCTTCGAGAACTACGCCAGGCTGTTCGCCGATCAGGTCTTCCTCGGCGACATGGGGCGCGGGCTGTACCTGATCGTCCTGTCGGTCACGGTGCAGTTGCCGTTCGCGCTGTTCACCGCGGTCCTGCTCAACCAGAAGCTGCGCGGCCGGGCCGTCTACCGGATGCTGTTCTTCGCGCCGTACATCCTGTCCGAGGTGGTCACGGCGGTCCTCTTCACCATGATCTTCCTCCCCGGCGCCGGCATGGCCGACCATCTCGCCGCCGCCCTCGGCCTGGAGGGCCTCCAGGGCAAGTGGCTCGCCGACCCGTCGACGGTCATGCCGACCCTGTTCGTGGTCATGACCTGGAAGTACTTCGGCTTCCACATGATGCTTTTCCTCGCCGGGCTGCAGAGCATCCCGCGCGAGGTCCTCGACGCCGCCTCCATCGACGGCGCCGGCGCCTGGCAGCGCTTCCGATACGTGACGCTGCCGCTGCTCGGCCCGACGATCCGGATCAGCGTCTTCCTCTCGATCATCGGGGCCATCCAGCTCTTCGACCTCGTCTGGGTCATGACCGCGGGCGGGCCCAACCACTCCTCCGAGACGATGGCGATCTCGATGTTCCAGTTCGGGTTCAAGCGCTACCAGGTCGGCTACGCCAGTGCGATCAGCGTGGTGCTGTTCATGATCAGCCTGGTCTTCTCCCTCTTCTACCAGCGTTACGTGCTCCGCCGTGACCTGAGCGGGGCCGTCACCACGGGAGGTGCCCGATGAACGCCCGCAAGGCGGCACGCGGCCTGTCGCTGCACGCCGTGGTCTGGCTGATCGGCGCGTTCGTCGTCGTACCGCTGATCTACGCGGTGATCTCCGGGTTCAAGAGCACCGGCGAGCTGACGACCAATCCGTTCGGACTCCCGGAGCACTGGAAGACCGCCAACTACACCGGCATTCTCGGCGAGGGAATGTTCTGGCGGCAGATCGCCAACAGCGCGGGCATCGCGATCGGCACGGCCTTCTGCACGGTGGCCGCCTCCGCCATGGCGGCGTACGTACTGGCCCGTTACGCCTTCCGGGGCAGGGAGCTGTTCTACACGCTGTTCACCATCGGGCTGATGTTCCCGTTCGCGGTGGCCGTCCTGCCGCTGTTCCTGCTGCTGCGCACCTTCGGCCTGCTCGACAACCCCCTCGGAGTGATCCTCCCGCAGGCCGCCTTCGGGCTCCCCATGACGATCATCATTCTGCGCGGCTTCTTCCGGACCATCCCGGCGGAGGTCGAAGAGGCGGCCGTCATGGACGGCTGCGGCAGATTCCGCTTCTTCTGGACGATCCTGCTGCCGATGGCGCGCCCGGCGCTCGGCACGGTCTCGGTGCTCGCGATCGTCGCGAGCTGGAACAACTTCTTCCTGCCGCTGCTGGTGTTCAACGACCCGAAATGGCAGACGATCCCGGTCGGCGTCCAGCAGTTCCAGGGCCAGTACTCGACCGACTACGCGCTCGTCCTCGCGTACATCGTGCTCGCCATGGTCCCCGCCCTCGCCTTCTACGCAGTCGCCGAGCGGCAGTTGATCGGCGGCCTCACCGCGGGCGCCACCAAGGGCTGACCCGTTCCGCGTGACCTCCACCCCTCTCCCGTCCCCGTCCCCGACTCCCATCTCCCACCTCCCAAGGAGTTCCTCCGATGCGGTTTCGCCCTCCACCTCTGGTCCTGAGTCTCGTCCTCGCGGTCCTGTCGTCCTTACTGCTCGGGGCCGCTCTCGTCAGTGCCCCGCCCGCCGCCGCGGCGACCGTGGACCCCCACGCCTCCTATGTGCTGGTCAACCGCAACAGTGGCAAGGCCCTGGACGTCCACAACCTGGCCACCACCGACGGCGCCCGCATCACCCAATGGACCAGGAACGACCAGAACCAGCAGTTGTGGCAGTTCGTGGACGCCGGCGGCGGCTACTACCGCATCAAGTCCCGGCACTCCGGCAAGGTGCTGGACGTCCAGAGCGGGTCCACCGCCAACGGCGGCCCGATCGTCCAGTGGACCGACCTGAACGCCACCCACCAGCAGTGGCGGCTGATCGACAGCCCCGGCGGCTACGTGAGGCTGATCGCCCGCCACAGCGGCAAGGCCCTCGAAGTGCAGGGCGGCTCCACCACCGACGGCGCGAACATCGTCCAGTACGACGACTGGGGCGGCGGCAACCAGCAGTGGCAGCTCGTCCCGGTCGGCACCGGCGGCCCCGGCGCCTGCGACCTTCCGTCGACGTACCGCTGGACCTCGACGGGCGTGCTGGCGCAGCCCAGGCCGGGGTGGGTCTCGCTCAAGGACTTCACCGTCGTCCCGTACAACGGCAAGCAGCTCGTGTACGCGACGACGCACGACACCGGGAAGAGCTGGGGTTCGATGAACTTCACCCCGTTCACCGACTGGTCGGAGATGGCCTCGGCCGGCCAGAACGCGATGCCGAACTCCGCGGTCGCCCCCACGCTCTTCTACTTCGCTCCGAAGAACATCTGGGTGCTCGCGTACCAGTGGGGTGGAACCGCCTTCTCCTACCGGACATCGAGCGACCCCACCGACCCGAACGGCTGGTCGGCGCCGAAGGAGCTCTTCAACGGAACGATCACCGGCTCCTCGACGGGCCCCATCGACCAGACGCTCATCGCCGACGGCGCGAACATGTACCTGTTCTTCGCCGGTGACAACGGCAAGATCTACCGGGCGAGCATGCCGATCGGGAACTTCCCCGGCAGTTTCGGCACGAGCTCCACGGTGGTCATGAGCGACACGACGAACAACCTGTTCGAAGCCCCGCAGGTGTACAAGCTCAAGGGCCAGAATCGCTACCTCATGATCGTCGAGGCGATCGGCTCGCAGGGCCGCTACTTCCGCTCGTTCACGGCCACCGGTCTGAACGGCTCGTGGACACCCCAGGCCGCGACCGAGACCAACCCCTTCGCCGGCAAGGCCAACAGCGGCGCCACCTGGACCGACGACATCAGCCACGGCGAACTGATCCGCACCGGCCCCGACCAGACCATGACCGTCGATCCCTGCAACCTGCAGCTCCTCTACCAAGGACGCAGCCCCCACTCCGACGGCGTCGACTACGGCCTCCTGCCCTACCGGCCGGGTCTGCTGACCCTGCGGCGCTGACGGCGGGACGCGGGTCCGGCTCCGACGCGGAGCCGGCGTGCGGGCTCGGCGGAAGGCCGAGCCCGCACGGGCGTGCCCGACGGTCCCCCTCAGCAGGCGGACCGGAGCCCTCTGGCGGCGACCCTCCGTCGCTCTGGCCGGGCGGTTCGCGTCCCGCCCGTGCTCACCCGACTCGTATGATCTCGCGGTGAGGATCTGGACGGAACACCCTGCTCAGGCGGACGTGGAAGCTGTCGTTCGCCGCTACTTCCGTCTGCTCCGAGCCGGAAGGATCCCTCAGGCCGAACAGCTCATCGACCACGGCCCGGTCCGTCATGTGCTCAAGTCGCTGTGGGCCGGGTCCGTCGAAGCGAGCGCGGAGGGGGACCGGGCGAGCAGTAGCCCTGTTGCCGATGAGTGGGAGCGGGATCTGGCCTGGCTCGGCGAGCTCGATCTCGCGGATTTCCACTGGGGTGACACCGGCACCCATTGCTATGTCGAGATCACCTACCGCGCGCAGATCATCGAGGTGGCCCTGAGCTTCTGGGTCAAGCCCGTCGCCGCCGGCTGGGTCATCGCGGGACCGGCCACCCTCTGGTAGGACACACGTGTCCCGGGACGGTGAGGGTCACGCCTCGCTCAGGTCGCCGTCGTGGAGTCCGTGCTCGCCCGACGCGCGGAGGTCCGGGGGAGCGTACGGGCCCCGGAGGCATGCGGCAGGGGCGCGAGGCGGGTGGACCGTACTCCTCAACGGCAACTCGTCGAGCGACCGCCGCATGAGGTAATCGGTCAATGAGCTACTTCATGTACGACGTCATGGGCGGGACGGTCGACGAGCCTGACCCGGAGACGATGAGGCGGGTGCTCGACGGCCTGGCGCAGGCCGATGACGAGCACCCTGACGTCTCGCTCACCCATGAGAGCGGGTGGTGCCTCAGCGTTTTCGGTGGCGGTCTGCTGCTCTGGGAGAACCCGGACGAGGAGGCGGTGGCCCCGGGTGAGATGCGCAATGTCGGTCGCGAGGAGATTCTGCGGCTCTTCGGACTGCTGGCGGCGGGTGACATCTCATCGATCGAGGCGCTTCCCTGGCAGAGGTGACCGGCCTTACCGACAGACTCGTCCCCAGGCGAAGATCGCGCGCGACCTGACGTGCCGCGAGGTGGCGCACGGGCCTCCGGTGGCGACATCTGCCCGTATCTCGTACGGAGGGACCACGGCGCGGCCGTCGCCCTGCGCCGGCATGGTGACGGACCGGCCGGGGTTCACCGAGCCACCGGTTACCGCCAAGGCTGTCGGCCCGGTCCGGTCGGGTGTGTGCCGGTGACGCCCATGACCACCGAGTACAGGCTGGTCTCCGCGGTGATGAAGAGACGGTTGCGCTTGGCGCCGCCCCAGGCGATGTTGGCGACCGTCTCGGGGACGTGGAGGCGTCCGATCAGGGTGCCGTCGGGGTCGTAGCAGTGCACGCCGTCGTATCGCGGCGACCCAGAGCCGACCGCTGTCGTCGAAGCGCAGGTTGTCGAAACGGGCCTTCCCGTGCGCCCCGGCCTCGGCGAAGACCTTGCCCTCGGACAGCGTCCCCCCGTCGCGTACGTCGAAAACCCGGATGAACCCCGCTCGGGTGTCGGAGACGAAGAGGTGCGTTCGTCGGGCGAGAAGACCAGCCCGTTCGGCGCGCCGAAGCAGTCCGCGATCAGGCGCACCTCGCCCGTGGCCGGGTCGATCCGGAAGACGTTGTCGGAGCCGATCTCGCTTTCGGCGCGGTATCCCTCGTCATCGCTGGTGATGCCGAAGTCCGGGTCGGAGAACCAGATCGAACCGTCGGACTTCACGGCCGCGTCGTTCGGACTGTTCAGCCGCTTGCCCTGCCACCGGTCGGCCAGCACGGTGACGGTGCCGTCGTGCTCGGTCCGGGTCACGCGACGGTTGCCCTCGTCGGCAGCAGGGCTACTGCTCGCCCAGTCCCCCTCCGCGCTGCGGAACGGTGGAAGACTCCGACGGAGCCGGTCTCCTCGTCCCACTGCAGCATCCGGTCCTGGGGATGTCGCTCCACACCACGTGGCGCCAGGCGGGCACGTAGGCCGGCCCCTCGGCCCAACGGCACCCGGTGTACAGGACCTCCAGCGCGGCATCGCCGTTCATGCACCGCCCCGTACGGAACCGGTCGTCCAGGCTGTCGGCCTGTCCGCCGGCGCCGCCCACGAACGGGTGCGGAAGCTGCGCGTGCGCGGCGTCAACCGGCGTACCACCGTGGAGGTCGACCCGGCCGCCGTCGGCAGCGCCGTCCTCGCCTACGTGATGATCGACTCGACGTCCTGGATAGGGGATTCGGCGCAGGGCTTCGCCGCGCTCCCCGAGGTCCTGGAGGCGCACGTCATCGCCGGCAGCGCCTCGGTGCTGATGAAGGCAGGGCCGCGACCACCGAGCGACTGCAGGACGTGCTGCGCCGGATCCATGCCATCGACGGCGTCAGCGGAACGCAGGTCACGGTGGTCCTGGAGACCTTCTTCGAGCGACCCCTCTCTCTGGAGACCGGGGAACGGCCGTGATCACCTCGCCCGTGAACGCCGCGCCCACGGAGACGAGGCGGTCGAGCTCGGCCTCGATCCGGTGGACGGAGTGCCGCAGGCGCTCGCCGCCCTCACTGTGCCGACCTGCGTCGCGTCCAGCGGTGCGCACGACAAGAAGCGTCCCGAAGCCGTAGCTCGTAGAGGAGCTTGCCTTGCCGCAGGCAGCAGCACCGGTGACTGATGGAGTCGCAGTCGCAGAGGGCTCACATGTACTCGAAGTACCGGTCGTGCCAGTACGCCTGTCCCACCCCTTCCTCATCGTCCTCGTCTTCGTTCACCTCGCCCGCGGCCACGAGCGCCGCGACCAGTTCCTCGTCTCGGTGCGCCTCCAGCACCGACGGTCCGTCGTACGGCTCACGGAGCAGCTCGGCCGGGACGAAGGTGCACCCCGCCGCTGTACAGATGCCGTCGAGCCACGTCGTGAACTCCTCGGTCAGGCTCGCCTCGCCGCCGGGTACCCCCTCTTCGACCACTACTTCAGCGGTGACGAAGTAGCCGCCGAAGTTGCTCATCTCGACACGGATGGGCCGGCCAAGGCCCGTCGCGGCTGCGGGGACGTTGACGACACCGTAGAAACTGGCGTCCTGAGCCAGGCCCCCTGAGCAGGACGGCCCGAAGCGTTCCCGCAGGGCGCTCACGAGCCGGGTGAAACATTCCCGCGAAGTGTCCAGGTCGAAATCCGCGGGGCGTTCCAGGTGGTGAGGGTCGTCGTGCTTCAGCAGCAGCGTCCGGATCTCGTCCATCGGGAGCATGTGGTGTCCTTCCGTCAGTTCAAGTGTGGGGGAAGGCGGTGTGCCCGGGACCGGGGCCCAGCACTCTATGAGACCAGGAGCACCGACTCGCCCCCCGCCGTCGAAGACCTCGCCGCCAGGCAGGCAGGTGCTGCGCAGCGTGCCGACGATCAACACCGATCCTGGCGAACGGTCATGACGGGGCGGCCGACGTCACGGCGTCCCGGGCCGTGGCGACTCCAGAATGGCTTCGGGCCGTTGGAGGGGGACCGCGCCGTGGCGGCGGTTACGGCCGGCGTAGTCCTCCAGAGCGGCCCACAGGTCGCGCCGGTCGAAGTCGGGCCACAGGGTGTCGGTGAAGTGCAGTTCGGCGTAGGCGGCCTGCCAGGGGAAGAAGTTGGAGGTGCGCTGTTCGCCACCGGTGCGGATCAGCAGGTCCACGTCCGGCAGGTCGGGCTGGTGGAGGTAGCGGGCGAAGGCACGCTCGGAGACGCGGGAGGGGTCGACGCGGCCGGCGACCGCGTCCAGGGCGAGCGTCGCGGCGGCCTCGGTAAGCTCGGCACGGCCGCCGTAGTTGAGGCACACGGTGAGGTTCAGTCCGGTCCGCGTACACGTGTCGCGTTCCAGCGCGGTCAGGGCCGCGGCGAGCTCGGGAGGGGCGCCGGCCGAGATCCCGGCCCAGCGGATCCGTACATCCATCGCGGGGCGGCCGGCCCCTGCACGGCCACCAGGTTGCGCAAGGTGCCCATCCACCCGTTCAGGTCCATGTGCCCGAGCCGGACCGGGACGGACATGCCGGCCCCGTTGAGCACCAGGGCGCCCTGCATGACGTACAGGGCGTTGACGGCCTGGGAGTAGCCGCTCCACTCGTCCCAGGTGGCGAAACGACGCCCCTCGATGTCCTGGTGGTGAGCGGCCAGCACCCGGTGCCAGCCCGCGGCGGGGAGATTCCACTGGTGCAAGGTGTGGACGACGGCACACCGCACCGGGTCGTCGCTGGTTCCCCGACGGAGATCTTCCTCCAGATCGGCCACCCACCGCTTGAGCCGGTCCGCGCGCTCCCGCGGATCGTCCGGGCCGCTGTCGGCGAGGTCGTCGGTGACCCGTCCGCACGCGTACAACGCCCACATCGCCGGGCGGAGTGCGGGCAGCATCAGATGCGAGACGGCGTACTCCACGCCGCCCGCGCGCCGGGTGATCAGGCGACAGGCTTCATAGGCTCGGATCAGCCGGGGGTCTTGGACGGCGGCCTTGCGGTAGACCGAGGACAACACGAGGGCTCCTTACGGCTCGGCCACCAGGGGCACGGCAGGCGCCGGGAGGCACGAGCGGGGTCATGCCGGTTCAGGGAGGCGGGACCGGTCGACGACGTGAGTCCGAAGCGACCGATGAAGGGATGAGGCACACGCAGGTGGTCCACCCCGCGAGGGCGCTTCCTTCGTCGCGCGGTGCCAAGGAACTTGAGCTTTCCGGCGGCGCGCAGAGTGTGCAGTCCCCAGTCCCCTGCCCGTGCAGGTGCTGACGTCACTGGTGGGTGTGGCGCTGCCGGACAGTGTCGTGCCCTTGAGGACGCCGGAGCCGGCCGCCACGAGGCGCTGGACCTGACGGCCCTGCGGGCCCTGAGGGAGGAACGCCTGCGCAACCTTGGTGGGCGTTCACCACGTCGGCCCACCGGGCCCATACCACGATGAAACCGCTACGCGCGCCGCGGCGAAACCGAGACGCCGCACCCGGCGCGCGAGCTCGGTGAGCAGGCGACACCGCCCACAGCGACCCGGACCCCACCGCGGCGGGGAAGCCGGCCTCTGAGCGCAGCCGATGCTCGCCCCGGTGCGGTGGCGCGCACCGGCGATGCTCCGGCCCCACGCCACCGCGTGGAGTGCGCTGTCCGGGAGTGGACTGCACCGTGGGGGCCGTGGGGGAAGGCGCGGCATCGGTAGGGGCGATGGCCGCGCGTCCACCCGGTGCGCACCCGCCCGCATGGTGGTGCGGTCACCGGGGCAGAGCCACCGGAGCCCCCTCACCGCGCAGGCCCGTGCGCGGGCTCTGGCGAAGGTCCGGTCCTGTGGGCAGTCACGGGAGGACTGAACAATGAGTGAACAGACTGTTTTTCGTGCCGCAAGAGGCGAACGGCTGTGCTGTCCTGTCTGAGGAAAGGCAATCTGTCACTGGCTCTGAGGGGGAACCAAGATGCGGGTCTCGCAAGCGCTGTCCGCCGCCGGCCTGGCGGCTGCATTGACATGGGGTGTGACGGCGACCGCGCACGCGCAAACCACTGCTTACCCGGAGACCGCGTACAACGTCCAGTACGGCAACTCCTACGTCAAGGGCAACCTTATCTGGTACAACCGCTCGGTCCAGGTGGGCGGCCAGCTCCGGGCCGCCTCCGGGTGCCGAGATGTCGTCTATACCGCTTACGCGGGCGACGTCATCAAGGACCGAGAAGTGCGCAGTACCTGCAATGACACCGTCGGGCACGGTTTCACCCTCTCCGCCGATGTCGCCGGGGGCGCCACGGCGGTGTACGTCGACCTGTACGAGAACGGCACGCTGCGCAACTGGGCCATCTGCACACGGAGCGGCTGCGTCTGACGCGGACCGTCGCCGACCGGATCCCGCCGGACCGCTGCGCCTCGGCGGCAAAGGCGCCGACGTCCGGCCGCTCGGCGTCCTCCTCGCCGTCGTGTC
>NZ_JBEXQW010000061.1:0-44473 GCF_040612775.1 Streptomyces sp. NPDC006339 | reverse complement strand
CTGGACGTCATGCGCGACCTGGCCGAGTCCGGCATGACGATGATCGTCGTCACCCACGAGATGGGCTTCGCCCGCGAGGTCGGCGACTCCCTCGTGTTCATGGACGGCGGCGTCGTCGTCGAGTCCGGCAACCCCCGGGACGTCCTGACCAATCCCCGGCACGACCGCACCAAGGCGTTCCTGTCCAAGGTCCCGTAGGTCACTACGGCACCGGCGGCCGCCCCCGGTAGGCCGCCGGTGCCTCCTCCAGCGCCGCCGGCGTCTCCAGCCCTTCCAGCGCCGCCGGCGCCTCCGATCCCTGCTTCGGTTCAGCGGCTTTCGGCCTGTTCATCTGTCAGGTTCCGTACGCCACCCGCCGTATTCGCGCCATCCATGGTGCGACGGGAAGGCCCTTCCCGGAGGAGAAGTCCGAGGACAGGGGCGTTTCCGGCGCCCTTTCGACGGCGTGATTCCGGCCGCCGTCGTGAAACGTGACGGTCCACACGGTGGACCGCCGCCTTCCCCGTGGTTCTAATTGTCGGGCCCATTCGAACGGGCTGTCCGAAAGGGCGTCACGGGGGCTTGCGAGGAGGTCACCGATCGGGGAAGGGCGCGCCGCTCCGCGCGGCGCCTTCGGCATGCCCGAGGAGCATGCCCGGACGCCTCGGTGTGACCGCGCCGAGTGGTCCGGCCTTCGCCTGATCCGTTTTCCTTACTCCTTCAACTCTCCCATCTTCAACAAATGGTATCCGGGCCGCACGACTTCCGCCGCGATCCGGCGGAAGCCGAAACTGACGAAGAGGGAAAACGATGACGGACAACAGTCGTACGATCCGGCCACCCCGGAGCGACGACCGGTTCGAGAAGTTTCCGCTGACGGAGATCCAGTACGCCTACTGGGTGGGCCGCGGCTCCAATTTCGTACTCGGCAACGTGGCGCCGCACGCGTACTTCGAACTCGAAGGACGACGGCTCGACCCCGACGTCCTCTCCCACGGCTGGCGGACCCTGATCGAGCGCCACGACATGCTGCGCGCGGTCGTGGACGAGGACGGCCGGCAGCGCGTCCTCGCCTCCGTCCCGGCCTTCGAGGTCCGATGTACCGACCTCCGGTCGGCACCGCCGGACGAGGCCGAACGCGTCCTGACGGACATCCGCGAGGAGATGTCCCACCACGTCTACACCGCCGCCGACTGGCCCCTGTTCGACATCCGCCTCTCCCGGCTGCCCGACCACGACCGGCTGCACGTCAGCGTCGACCTGCTCATGGTCGACCTCGCCAGCCTCACGCTCCTGTTCAGCGAGTGGAGCGCCCTGTGCCGGGACCCCGGGCTCGAACTGCCCCCGGTCGACGTGACCTTCCGCGACTACGCGCTGGCCCTCGAACAGGGCTCCCAGGCCCCCCGGCACCAGAAGGCCCTCGACTACTGGACCTCGCGCGCCACCACACTCGCCCCGCCGCCCGACCTCCCCCTCGCCAAGGCGCCCGTCGCCGTCCACAAGCCCCGCTTCACCCACCGCGAGTACCACCTGCCCGAGGCGGACTGGAAGCGTCTCCAGGAGCGCTGCGAGGCCCGCGGCCTCACCCCGACCGCCGTCCTCGCCGCCGTGTTCTCCGAGGTGCTCGCCGTGTGGAGCGGTACCCGCCGCTTCACCCTCAACCTCACCCTCTTCAACCGGCTGCCGCTGCTCCTGGACCGCAACGAGGCCGGCAAACGCGTCGTCCACCCCCACCTGCGCCGCATGGTCGGCGACTTCACCTCCATCTGCCTCCTCGAAGTGGACGCCTCGACCGGCCGCACGCTCGGCGAACGCGCCGAGGCCACCCAGACCCAGCTCCAGAAGGACCTGCGCCACCGCCAGGTCAGCGCACTGCAGACGCTGCGCGAACGGCGCCGGCTCGGCCTGCAGAGCGGCTTCGAGACGATGCCCGTCGTCTTCACCAGCGGCCTCGGCACCGCCGCCGACGTCAGCGACGCCATGGGCTACTTCGGCGACATCTCCTACCGCGTCAGCCAGACCCCGCAGGTCTGGCTCGACCACCAGGTCGTCGACTTCACCGGCTCCCTCGACCTGACCTGGGACTGCGTGGAGGAACTCTTCCCCGAGGGCCTCCTGGACGACATGTTCGCCACCTACTGCGCCACCGTCGCCCGGCTCGCCCAGGAGGACACCCCCTGGGACGAGGAACTGACCGTCACCCTCCCCGCGCACCAACTGACCGGCCGCGCCCGGGCCAACGCGACCGACGGCCCGCGCCCCGACGGCCTGCTCCACGAGCCCTTCCTCGACCGGGCCGCCGCCCACCCCGAGCGGCCCGCCGTGCTGACCGCCGACCGCGAGGTCACCTACGGCGAACTCGCCGCCCGCGCCTCGTCCGTACGGCACCAGGTGCGCCGCGCCACGGGGGACGGGGACGTGCGCGACCGGCTCGTCGGCATCACCCTCGACAAGGGCCCGGAGCAGGTGGCCGCCGCGTACGGCGTGATGATGGCCGGCGCCGCGTACCTCCCCGTCGGCGCCGCCCTCCCCGCACAGCGCCGCGCCCGCATCCTCGCCGACGGCCGGGCCCCCGCGATCGTCACCGACCGCGCCCTCGACGCCGCCCTGGAGTGGCCCGAGGGAGTGCCGCGCCTCCTCGTCGACGACCCCGAGGCCCCCGCCGGCGACGAGCCGGGCACCGGTCGGCCGGACGCCGGTCCCGCCCGCCCGGACGACCTCGCGTACGTCCTCTACACCTCCGGCTCCACCGGCACGCCCAAGGGCGTCATGATCGAGCACGGCGCCGTCCTCAACACCGTCGCCGACATCAACGAACGCTTCCGCGTCGGTCCCGACGACCGCGTCTTCGGCCTCGCCGACCTCGGCTTCGACCTGTCCGTCTACGACCTCTTCGGCACCCTCGCCGCCGGCGCCGCGCTCGTCCTGCCCGACCCCGACATGCGCTCCGAACCGGCCCACTGGGCCAAGCTCATGGCCCAGCACGGCGTCACCGTGTGGAACTCCGTGCCCGCCCAGATGCAGATGCTCGTCGAGCACCTCGAAGCCGGCGGCGAGGTCCCCGAACGGCTCCGGCTGATCATGCTCAGCGGCGACTGGATCCCCGTCGACCTGCCCGGCCGCATCCACGACCTGTGGCCGGACGCCGAGATCATCAGCCTCGGCGGCGCGACCGAAGCCTCCATCTGGTCCATCCACCACCCCGTCGACGAGGTCCCGCAGGGCGCGAAGAGCGTGCCGTACGGCGTACCGCTGCGCAACCAGACCTTCCACGTCCTCGACGAACGCATGGAGCCCTGCCCGGTCTGGACCGCCGGCCAGCTCCACATCGGCGGCGCCGGACTCGCCCGCGGCTACTGGGCCGACGAGGAGCGCACCGCCGAGTCCTTCGTCACCCATCCGCGCACCGGCGAACGCCTCTACCGCACCGGCGACTTCGGCCGCTACCGCACCGACGGGACCATCGAGTTCCTCGGCCGCCGCGACGGCCAGGTCAAGATCAACGGCCATCGGGTCGAACTCGGCGAGATCGAGGCCACCCTCTCCCGGCACCCCGGCGTCGACGCCTCGGTCGTCGTGAAGTCCGCCGACGGCGCCGGCGCCGCCCGCCTCCACGGCTACGTGGTGCCCTCGCCCCGCGACGAGACGCTGTTCGTGACCGAGCACGCCGAGCCCGGAACGAGCCGGGACCTCTGGCAGACCCTCGCCGCGACGGCCGGCCGGCCCGGCACCGGCCCCGCTCCCGAGCGGCTGCGCGCCGCCTGGGACGTGCTCGACGAGGTGTACACGCTCGCCACCGCCGCCGC
The DNA here is from genome assembly GCF_040612775.1 of Streptomyces sp. NPDC006339. NCBI lineage: Bacteria > Bacillati > Actinomycetota > Actinomycetes > Kitasatosporales > Streptomycetaceae > Streptomyces > Streptomyces sp. NPDC006339. Next base: position 40,688 of record NZ_JBEXQW010000061.1, on the reverse strand, counting down.
CTTCCGCTCCTTCGGCCTCCCGCACGAGCCGGGCGCCGCCTTCGACCCGGCGGCGCTGCGGGGCGCGGGCGTCGCCCCCCGCTACGAGCGGTGGCTGGCCCGCGCCGTCGCCCGCCTGGAGACCACCGGACACCTCACCACGGGACCCGGCGGGACGACCGTCGCCCGCCCCCTGCCGGAGGCCCTGCCCGAGGAGCTGAAGGCCCGCGCCCGCGACGTCCTGGCGGACGTCCTCGGCATCGAGCGGGACGTCACCGACTGGATGCTCACCCTCGCCGACGGCCTCGCCGACGTCCTCACCCAGAGCGTCCACTCGGCCGAGCTGTACGCCTCCGACCGCACCCCCGGCGTCTACGACCGGCTCTTCGGCCCCACCTACGAGGCGGCCGCCGACGCCGTCCGCGCGCTCGTCGGCCGGTGGCCCGCCGACCGCACCCTCAAGGCGCTGGAGGTCGGCGCCGGCTACGGCTCGCTCACCCGGCACCTGCTGCCCCTGCTGCCCGAGGACCGCGCCGAATACCTGTTCACCGACATCTCGCGCTACTTCACCGACCGGGCCAGGACCGAGTTCGCGGACCATCCCGCCCTCCGCTACGACCTGTTCGACCTCGACCAGCCGCCCGCCGTCCAGGGCTTCGGCGACCAGGCCGCTGACCTCGTCGTCGCCGCCAGCGTGCTGCACGACATGCGGCGGATCCGCCCCACCCTGCGCAACCTGCGCTCCATGACCGCACCGGGCGGCATCCTGCTCATGGTCGAACAGACCACCTTCCACCCGTGGTTCGACCTCGTCATGGGCCTTCAGCAGGGCTTCGACAACTTCGAGGACACCGACCTGCGCACCGGGCACTGCCTGCTCGACCGCGAGCAGTGGGCCGCCGAGCTCGCCGCCGCCGGCTTCGCCCGCAGCCGGGTCCTCACCACGGCCGGCGGCCCCGGCTCCGTCGGCTTCGACGTGATCGTCGCCCAGGCCCCCGACACCCGCCGCCGCTTCGCCCCCGAAGCACTGCGGGACTTCGCGGCCGCACGCCTCCCCAAGCACATGGTGCCCGCCCAGATCCTCGCCCTGGACGAACTGCCGCTGAACGCCACCGGCAAGGTGGACCGGGCGGCCCTCGCCAAGGCGGGCGCGCGCGGAGCCGCCCGCGGCAGGCCGGCCAAGCCGCCGCGCACCGACCGGCAGCGCAAGCTCGCCGAGATCTGGCGCGAGGTCCTGGGACTCAGCCGGGTCGACCTCGACGACGACTTCCTCGACGCGGGCGGCGACTCCCTGCTGGCCGCGCGGCTCGTCGCCCATCTGCAGACCGCGTTCGACGTCACCGTGCCGGTCGGCACGGTCCTCCAGTACACGACGGTGGAGGCGCTCGACGGCTACCTCGAGCAGCTTCTCGGACCGTCCGAGCTCATGCCCGGGGAGAAGTGATGAACCAGAGCCAGCACACCGACAGCGGCCGGACGGCACCGCCCGCCGGCAGGTCCACCGGCACGTCCACCGGCACGTCCGCCGTCACACCGGGAAGCCGCCCCTCCGCCGACGCGATCGAGGCGTGGGTCCTCGGCTTCCTCGCCGAGATCCTCGACGTCCCCGCCGACGACCTCGACCCCACCACACCCCTCGACGAACTCGGCGTCGACTCGGCCACCACGCTCGTCCTGTGCGCCGGCCTCAGCGAGGAGTTCGCCCTGCCCGTACGGCCCCGGGACGTGTTCGACCACTTCACGGCCGACGCCCTCGCCCGGCACCTGACGGCACCTCAGCCCGCGGGAGTGTGAGAGTCCCGTGAGCACCTCCACGCCGCCCCGCTGGATCCTCGGCGGGGCGCCGCGGCCGGCCGCCCCCAAGGTCTACTGCTTTCCCCACGGGGGCGGCTCCGCCGCCGAGTACCTGCGCTGGGCCCGCGACCTCAGGGCCGGCGAACCGCAGGCCGTGCAACTGCCCGGACGCGGCTCGCGCCTGCGCGAACCCGCCCTCCCGTCGATGGACGCGCTCGTCGACGCGCTCCTCGACGGCGTCCGGCCCCCGGCCGGCGCACCCTTCGTGTTCTTCGGGCACAGCTTCGGCTCGCTCGTGGCGTTCGAGTTCACCCGCGCCCTGCGCGCCGCCGGCCGCCCCCAGCCCGCGCACCTGGTCGTCTCCGGCTACCCCGCCCCGCACCTGCCGCGCGCCGCGTCGCGCCTGCACCTGCTGGGCGACCGCGAGCTCCTCGACACGGTCGCCGCACTGCACGGCGGCATCCCGCCCGAGGTGCTGGCCGACGACGACATGGTGGCCCTCGCCGCCGGCGCCCTGCGCGCCGACTACCGGATCCTGGAGACCTACACCCACCGGCCCGAGGCACCCCTGTCCGTCCCCGTCACCGTCCTGGGCGGCACGGAGGACCGGGTCACCGCCGAACAGCTCGACGCCTGGCGGGAGCTGACCGACGCGGAGGTGACCGTACGGCGCTTCCCGGGCGGCCACTTCTACCTGCGGGACCGGCCGGGCCCCGTCCTGCGGGCGCTCTCCGGCGCCCTCGCCTCGGCGGCCGCGCGGGAGAGGAACGCACCGTGCTGACCTTCGCCGCCGCCTCCCTGGTCCTCATCATGATCCCCGGCCCCGACCAGGCGCTGATCACCCGCAGCGCGCTGGCGGGCGGCCGGCGCGCGGGCCTGCTCACCATGGTGGGCGGTGTGCTCGGCCTGGTCGTGCACGTCGGCGCGGCCGTCCTCGGCATCTCCGCGGTGCTGATCGCCTCGGCCACCGCGTTCACCGTCCTGAAGGTCGTCGGTGCCGTCTACCTGGTGTGGATGGGCATCGCGACCCTCCGCGGCGCCCGCCGCACCCTGCGGGAGAAGCCCGAGGACGCCGACGCGGCGGACCAGGGCGGCGCCGACGGCCGATACGTGCGCCACGGCTTCCTGTCCAACGCCCTCAACCCGAAGGTCGCCCTGTTCTTCGTGACCTTCCTCCCGCAGTTCCTGCCTCCCGACGGCCGTGTCTTCCCCAGAGCCATGGTCCTGTCCCTGGTGTTCGCCGCGCTGTACCTGCTCTGGTTCAGCCTCTACGTGATCACTGTCGACCGGCTCGGCAGAATCCTGCGGCGCCCCCGCGTCCGCGCCCGCGTCGAGCAGGTCACCGGCCTCCTGCTGATCGGCTTCGCGGTCCGCCTCGCCCTCCAGTCGCCCTGACGGGGCGGTGGCCGGGCGGGTCAGGCGCAGCAGGGGTCGTCCGGGCGGGTGGGCGCGGGGGCGGCGCAGCAGCCCTTGCCGCGCCAGGCGTCGCGGCCCTCCTTGACGGCGACGGCCGCGATGACGAGCGCGGCGACCGGGTCGGCCCAGGCCCAGCCCAGGGTGGCGTGGAGGAGCAGGCCGACGAGGAGGACGGCGGAGAGGTACGTGCACAGGAGCGTCTGGCGCGAGTCGGCGACGGCGCTGGCGGAGCCGAGTGCGCGTCCGGCGCGCCGCTGGGCGGAGGACAGGAACGGCATCACCGCGAGCGACAGGGCGGCGAGCACGATCCCGGCGATGGACCGTTCCGCCTCGCCGGCGCCGGTGAGCGCGCGGACGGCGTCCACGGTCACGTACGCGGCGAGCGCGAAGAACGAGAAGGCGATGATCCGCAGGGCGGTGCGCTCCCGTCCCTCGCGGACGGCGTGGTCGCGGGCGGAGAACTGCCAGGCGACCGCCGTGGCGGAGGACACCTCGATCACGGAGTCGAGGCCGAAGCCGATGAGGGCGGTGGACGAGGCGATCGTGCCGGCGGTGAGCGCGACGATCGCCTCGATGACGTTGTACGCGATGGTGGCGGCGACCAGGAGCCGTATGCGGCGGGTGAGCGCGTCACGGCGGGCGGGGGAGGGCCCGAGGGATACGGCCACGTCAGCAGCAGCCCTTCTCGTCGGCGTCCCGGCAGGTGCGGTCGGTCTCGACGGCGACCACGGCGGCGCGCAGGTCGTCCAGCGCGTGCCCCAGGCGCTCGTCGGCCAGCGCGTAGCGGGTCCGGCGGCCGTCGGGGACGCCGACGACGAGACCGCAGTCCCGCAGGCAGGCCAGGTGGTTGGAAAGCCGGGTCCGCGAGACCCCGAGGGCGTCGGCGAGGTCGGCCGGATAGGCCGGCTCCTGACGCAGGGCGAGAAGGATCCGGCAACGGATGGGATCGGCGAGTGCGCGCCCGAACCGGGCCAGCACCTCGACGTCGGGGGCGAGGGTCAGCATGCGGTGACCGTACACGGATCTCTGAATTCAGGAAAGCCTGAACTGTGGAGTGCGGGAGACGCCGGGGGGACGGTGAGCGGGCCCTCGCGTGTCAATCAAGGTTGACGCGAGGGGCGTGTCAACGTAAGTTGACGTCATGACCGATGCGACCGATCTCGCCGCACGGGCGGGCGACCGGGACCCCCGAGTCGGGCTCCGGGCCGTCTCCGCCCTGCGGCGACTGCTGGAACAACTGGAAGCCGTCCAGGTGCGCAGCGCGCGCAACCAGGGCTGGTCGTGGCAGGAGATCGCGACCGAACTGGGCGTCAGCCGACAGGCCGTCCACAAGAAGTACGGGAGGCAGTGATGTTCGAACGGTTCACCCGAGCCGCACGTTCCGTCGTCAAGGGAGCGGCGGTCCACGCGGAGCGCGGCGGCGCGACCGCCGTCACCCACGAGCACCTGCTGCTGGCCCTGCTCGATCAGGACGACACCCGGGCCGCGGCCGCGCTGCGCACGCTCTGCCCGGCGGACCGCCGCCCGTCCCTGGTGGCCGCCCTGAGCGACGCCCGGCGGCGGGCGGGACTGTCCCGGGCGGACACGGAGGCCCTGGCCGACCTCGGCATCGACGTCGGCGCGATCGTGGCCCACGTCGAGGAGACCCACGGCGCCGGCGCCCTCGCCGCCGACCGCAAGGACCCCGGTCGGTGGTCGGGCCGCCGCCCCTTCTCCCGCGAGGCCAAGACCGTCCTGGAGAAGTCCCTCCGGGTGGCACTGGCACGCAAAGACCGCGAGATAGGCGACGAACACATCCTCCTGGCCCTCACCACGACCGGCGGCGTCGTCGCGGAGACCCTGGCCGACCACGGCGTCACCTACGCCGCCGTCGACAGCGCTCTCGCGCTCCCGGCGACACCCTGACCCTCCGCCTCGCCTTCGGCCGGCAGCGCCGCCGGAGCCCGAACGGGCGTACGGGAGAATCCGGATGTGACGTCGACGAGAATCCTTGCCGATCTGGAAGCGGGCATGGCCGAGCTGGCCACGCCGATGCGGGTGTACGTGGTGGCCGGGCGGTTCGGGGAGGCGGGGGCCGATCTGCCGGAGCTGGCGGGGCGGATCCGCGCGCTCTTGGGCGTGGTCGCGGCGGACGAGGCGTGGGAGCGCTTCCTGCCCGGTTACGTGCCGCCGACCGTGCCGCAGATCTGCGCCGCGCTGGAACCGCTGGAGACGCACGAGGCCGCCGCGTTCCTGGCCGAGCTCGCCTCCGTCGACCTGGTCTGGCCGAGCCATCGGCACCTGCCCGCCGAGACCGCCGCGCGCGCCGCCGAGCGTGTGGTCTCCCTGCTCGGTCCGGAGGGGAGCTGGTGGACCAACCACGACGCCGCGTGCGGCGCCGTGAACGGGCTCACCCCGCTGTTCGACAGCCTCCTCGCCGTGACGGACGGGGAGCACTTCGCGGTGGCCCTGCAGATCGCCGACGACTGAGCCGGCGCTCACCCTCGCCGTCTCGACGCGCGCATTCGTCCCATCTCGCCTAGTTTGTGGTCGTCGAAGCGTTCTTCGGAAGGAGTTCCCCCATGGCTAAGAAGGCCAAGGGCAAGATGGAGCAGGCCAAGGGCAAGGCGAAGGAAGCCGCGGGCAAGATGACCGGCAACGAACGCATGCAGGCCGAAGGAAAGACGGACCAGGTCAAGGGCAAGGCCCGGGAGACCAAGGGCAAGGCGGAGGAGCAGACCCGCGGAGTCAAGGACTCCCTGCGCGGCCGCCGCCAGGAGTCCTGACCGGGACGTCCTCGCGGAGGCCCTCGGCGCCCGGCGTCGAGGGCCTCCGCGCGCACCCGTGCGGCACCCGCCCCGTCGTACGAGCCGCGTCATGCCACGCGACGGCGGGGCCCGGGGCGCGTCCCCGCCGGGGTCAGCCCGCCGGGACCTCGTCGACGAAGGCCGTGCCGGCGCTCCGGTAGGCGGCGATCTTCGCGGCCACCTGGGCCGGGGTCAGGACCTGGTCCTTGACGTGCAGGACGTAGTCGACCTGCTGGTCGTACGCGCGCGGCGTCGTCGAGGTCTGGCCGTCGAGGTCGATCAGCCACTGGTTGAAGTTGATCGACATGGGCCGTTCCGGCAGGTACGCGGCGTCATGCGTGCCGAACAGCCGCCCGTCGACGTAGTACGTGATCGCGCGGTCGTCGATGGTCACGACCAGGTCGTGCCAGCCGGCGAACGACTGCCGGCTCTCGCTGTGCTGGTTGACCGCCTGCCACGGGTCGGGGTTGTACGTCTCCCACGAGGTCGTGTAGAGGATGTTGGCCGGCTCGCCCCAGCCGCCGTTGGGCAGATACTCGAAGTCGTACTCCGCGTAGTCGTCGGCCATCGGCGCCTTGAGGTCGTTGATGGTGAAGAAGGTCTGGACGACGCGGTCGCCGTCGGGACCGGACCTCGGCGCGTCGGAGAACCGGACCCGCGCGGCGTAGGTGCCGTTCTTGAACTTCATGGCCCTGGTCAGGACTTCCGTGTGCCGCGTGGACTCGCCGGTGCCGGCGGTCGACGTCTCCAGGTTCATCACCGTGTTGCCGGACTGGTTCACGAAGGTGACCTTCGACGGGTCCCACGTGGCGCCGGGCACGCCGGGGCCGCCGGAGTTGGAGCGGACGCTCCAGCCGTGGGCGGACATCGCGGGGTCCGTGTGCGAGGTGTAGGTGAAGTCGTCGAAGAGGGCCTGGCCGCCGCCGGGCGGATCCGTCGGGTCGGTGGGGTCGGTCGGGTCCGTGGGATCCGTCGGGTCGTTGCCTTCGGGGGCGGTGCCCCACACCGTGGTGTCGGCGACCTGTGCGGTGACCTTCGACCAGTCGGCGTACACGGTCTGGGTGCCGCCGAAGGAGTAGTCGTCGCTCTGCCGCAGCGTCTGCCAATTGGACTGGTGGAAGCGCACCTGCATGTCGCCGGTGTCGGTCCCGGGGGCCAGCGACCCCGCGCTCGACGTGAAGCCGACCTCCAGGTAGCGGTCGGCCGTGGCGGTGGGGCGGGCCAGTGTGCCGAACGTGCCGGTGATCCCGGCGCAGCCGCGGACGGCCCAGGAGCAGGCGAAGCGGTAGGTGGCCGTGGGGGAGTCGGCCTTGAAGTAGTAGCGGATCCTGACCTGGCTGAGCGGGATCGTCGAGGAGCCGGTGTTCCGCACCTTGAACCAGGGCTCGCTCTGGTCCGCGGTGGCTCCGGAGGCGCTGGTGCGGTACTGCACGGCCACCGAGCCGGCGACCGCGTCGGCGGACGCGGAGGCGGTCGTGACGGGCAGCGTGGCCAGGGCGGTGCTCCCGAGCAGCGCCGTCAGGGCGAGGGCCGCACGGGTGCGGCGGGTCCGGCGGGGGCGGGTGGGTCGAGTGCTCATCCGTGTTCCTTTCGGTGACTCCCACCCCTTGCGGGGAGAGCAAGGGAGAGTTCGGGGCGTGGCGCCCGCACTTGACCAGTAGACCGTGAGGGGTTTACCAGTTGGTGCGGAGATGAAAGTGGCATGGACCACTGGGGGCGTCAACCCTGCGCGCGGCACACGGACTTGCGCGATGCGCTGCACCGTACGGCTGGATCGGCGGGCGTCCCGCTGTCTAGACTGGGCTGACCAGCTCACCAGTCACCCTGACCAGTTGCCGTGCCCGCGCCCGCGCCCGTGTCCGTAACGGGTGACCGCGGCCGTCCTCACGAACGAGAGGCCCCCTTGGAGATCGACACCGCAGCCTCCGGGGCGATGCTGAAGCGGGAGCGGGTCCGCCAGGCGATCCTCGAACTCATCGAGGCGCGGCGCCCCGGCGACGCCATCCCCTCCGAGCGGGTCCTGTGCGCCGAACTCGGCGTCTCGCGCCCGACTTTGCGTGCCGCGGTCGACGAACTCGTCGTCGCGGGCCTGCTCGTCCGCGAGCACGGCAGGGGCATGTTCGTGGCCGCGGAGAAGATCACGCAGGAACTGGTCTCGGACCGCAACGCCTTCAGCCTGCCGCGGGCCGGCGGCGTGTGGACCAGCAGACTGCTCGAGCTCCGTACCCTGCCGGCGGGCGCGCGGGTCGGTCGCAGGCTGCGGATCCCGCCGGCGGCGGAGATCCACTACGTGGCCCGTCTCCGGCTCGTCGACGGCACGCCCATGGCCATCGAGCACCTGCACGTCCGGGCCGATCTGGTGCCGGGTCTGACCGGTGAGGAACTGGAGCAGGGTGACCTGTACGAGCATCTGCGCGACCGGCACGGCATCCAGGTCAGCGAAGCCGTGCAGTCCATCGAACCCACCGTCGTCACCCGCGCCGAAGCGGACCTGCTCGACGTGCCGGAGTTCTCCCCGGCCCTGCTCTTCGAGCGGCTCACCACGGACGCCCACGACCGTCCGGTGGAATACGTGCACTCCCTCTACCGGGGCGACCGCTACCGCATCGTCTCCCGCCTCGCCCTCGGCCCCAGCGCCGCCCCCGCCGGAAGCCCCGACGGGCACCACCCCGGCATCCCCCCGGGCGACTTCGCCGGCGGTGACCCCGTCACCTTCTCGACCCGAGGAGTCGTCCAGCAGACCCTGTGACCGCGCCGGGCGGTGGGGGAAGGTCCCGGCCGGCGAGGCCGGAGCGGCTGTGCCGCAGATCACAACGGCCGCCTGTCAGGTCCGGGGCGCGCTCCTTGTCAGAGGGGTGTCACCGGCACGGAGGCCGGTGCCCGACCCTGGGAGACCTCGATGAGCCACCACCACCACGTCGTCGTTCTGGGCGCCGGCTACACGGGGATGTTCGCGGCCGTCCGGCTCGCCCACCGCACCCGCCGGACCGGTGTGAAGATCACCCTGGTCAACCCTTCCGGCCGGTTCGTCGAGCGGCTGCGGATGCACCAGATCGCGGCCGGGCAGGAGCTGGCCGTCCACCGGATCCCCGACCTGCTCGCCGGCACGGGCGTCACCTTCGTCCAGGGCGCCGCGACCGCCCTCGACCCCGAGGCCCGCACCGTCACCGTCGACGGCACCACGTCCCTCGGCTATGACACGCTCGTCTACGCGCTGGGCAGCTCGACCGACACCGCCACGGTTCCCGGCGCCGACGTCCACGCGTACACCCTCGACAGCCCCGAGATCGCCGGCCGGTTCGCCGCGCGGCTCCCCGAGATCGAGCGGACCGGCGGCACCGTCACCGTCTGCGGCGGCGGCCTGACCGGCATCGAGGCGGCCACCGAGATCGCCGAGAGCCACCCCGGACTGCGGGTCACCCTCCTCACCACCGACGAACCGGGCGCCATGATGGGCGCCAAGGCCCGCGGCCACCTCCACCGCGCGCTCGACCGCCTCGGCGTCACCGTGCGGGCCGGTGTCCGGGTCGCCAAGGTGCTGCCCCGGTCCGTCGAGCTGGCCGACGGCCGCGTCATCCCCTCCGACGCCTGTCTGTGGACCGCAGGCGTCACGGTGCCGCCGCTCGCCGCCGACGCCGGGATCGCCACCGACGGCCGCGGTCTGATCCTGGTCGACGCCACCCTGCGGTCGGTGTCCCACCCGACGATCCACGCCATCGGCGACGCCGCCGCCGTCCGCCTGGCCTGGGGGCGGATCCACGGCACCTGCCAGAGCGGCCTGCCCACCGCCCAGTACACCGCCGACACCATCGCCCGGCTCGTACGCGGCAAGGACGTGAAGCCCTTCCGCTTCGGCTACTTCCACCAGCCGGTCAGCCTCGGCCGCCGTGACGCCGTCATCCAGTTCACCAAGGCCGACGACACCCCGCGCCGCTCCTACCTGAGCGGGCGCGCTGCCGTCGCGTACAAGGAGATGGTCAGCGGCAGCCCCCTCATGACCTACCGCTTCAGCAAGCGCATGAACGTCACCACCATCGTCTCCAAGGGCGGCCGCGCCACCCGCCGGCCCGTGGCATGACCACGGCACCGGTACGCCGGGCGCGCCTGCTGCCTGGCGCCGTGCCCCACCCGCTCGTACGACCACGTCGGTCGCCCACCGGTGTGCACGACCGGTTACGGGGCAGCCGAGCGTCGAGCCCGGGCGCGGTGACCCTCGCGGAGTCACGGACGGCCGGGTGCGACGGGGGAGGGGATCCGCCCCTCGCCAGGACCGGGGAGGCTCCGTGGGGGTTACGCAGAAGGCTCAGGCGACGCGGACGACCGAGGACGGACGGGGGTTTCCCGCTCCCCTCGTCGCCGAGGCGCCGGACGGGCACCTGTCCGACGCGGAGCTCGGAAGGCCGGTCAGGGTGCGCATCGCACCCGAGGGCGGGGTCGTGTCCGGCGAGACGTACACACTGCTCTGGGCCGGCGGCCGGGACCAGCCGGTCGGCTACACGGACGCCGTATCGGTCGGCCGCCCCGCCGCGTACGTCGAGTTCGAGGTTCCTTCCGCTTATGTGACCCCGCACCTGGACCAGGTCGTGCCCGTCTCGTACGTGGTCGAGGACGGCGACGGCGAGCGCACCGGGGACACCCTGCGGCTGCTGATCGGCGAGGCCGATGCCGAGGCGTAGACCGCGGTGCCCGGGACAAGGGTGCCCGAGGCAAGGCGCGAGACCGGGTGGCCGGGGGCGGGCCGACGGCCGTTCGGGTCGAATTCCGCGCGGCCGAGCCCCTGTCCCCCGTGCGGCGCGCTCGGCGGGGTACCTGTCCGGCACGGGCGCACCCGGCGGCGAGCGACTGGTTCCCGCCCCCCATCCCGATCGACAAGGAGATTGCCGTCATGACCGATGCCGAGGTTCCCGGCCTGTCCGGTGTGGAGAGCGGTGCTGAGCGCGCCGCGGCGGAGTCCGTCGAGGCGGTGGTGCGGTGGTACGAGTCCCGACTGGACGCCGAACGCGGCGCTTCCGCGCCCGACCCTCAGCGGATTGCCGAGCTGAAGGCCGGCCGCGAGGCCGCGATGGCCGACCGGGCCCAACTGGCGACCGCCGACCCCAAGGAAGCGGCCCGGGTCACGGTGGCGTACGCGGCGCTGCTCAAGGAACTGGAGGGCTGACCGGTGCGCGCGTCGCACCCGGGAGGGCGCCGGGTCCCGGAGGGGTGACGTTCTGTTTCGGCCATGCGACAGACCTGTCCAATATCGACGATTGCGGTACGGGGGAGGGGCGAAACGACGCGCGGCCACCCGCGCCCGGCCGAACCGGCGCGGCTCTCGGAGGGGCGGGGAACGGTGCGAGGCGCCTGCGGCGCGCGAGAAGCAGGGTGATCCGCGTTGCGCGAGCATCGAGCGGGACGCGTCGGCAGCGGCGGCCCCTTCCCGCCCCTGCCGCCCTTCCCGCCGCCCTCGGCGTCGAGGCACGGAGCGGAGTCAAGAGGACCTGGAGCAGCGGCTTCCACTTCGAGGCGTCGTTCCGGAGCGCCGCGCGCGGCGGTGACGGCGCGCGTGCGGCGTAGTGCGCACCGGGGTGAAACGGATGGTTGAATTCCGATCGCAATCGTTTCCAGCGCATTTCTGACGGCCTTTCAGTCGTGTGAGCCCGTCCCGGGCCGCGGTGTTCCGCTTGATCGCGGGGCCGCGCCACGGGGAGACGCGCGTAGAGCGACTGAAAGGAAACCTTGCGGGCCGGAGTCGGGGGGCCGGAGGATCTCCCTCGATCGCGATTGACAGGTGCATGGCGCTACCTCGCCGTGTGCCCCGCACTTCACAGCCAGGCCGCCCACCCAGCGGCCTGCCCAACCCCCACTGGAGACTGCAGTGAAGCAAGCGTTCCGCAAGGGCTCGTCCTTCCGCGCCGGCCGTCTGGCCGCCGTCGTCGGCGCGGTCGTGGCCGCCTCGGTCCTCGCCGCCCCGACCTCCTCGGCGCAGCCGACCGACACCTTCCGCGCCACCACGGCCGAGCTCGCCGCCGCCAGCGAGGCCGTGCTCGACGCCGATGTCCCGGGCTCCGCCTGGTACACCGACCCGGCCACGGGCAAGGTCGTCGTCACCGTCGACTCGACCGTCTCCGAAGCCGAGGTCGCCACCCTCCGGCGAGCCGCGGGCGCCCACGCCAAGAGCCTGAAGATCGAGCGGACCCCGGGCCGGATCAACAAGCTGATCGCCGGCGGCCAGGCCATCTACGCGGGCGGCGGCCGCTGCTCGCTCGGCTTCAACGTCCGCAGCGGTTCCACGTACTACGCCCTCACCGCCGGGCACTGCACCAACATCGCCAGCACCTGGTACACCAACTCCGCCAACACCACCGTGCTCGGCACCCGGACGGGATCCAGCTTCCCGAACAACGACTACGGCATCATCCGTCACTCCAACGCCTCCGCCGCCGACGGGCGCGTCTACCTCTACAACGGCAGCTACCGCGACATCACCGCCGCCGGCAACGCCTACGTCGGGCAGTCGGTCCAGCGCAGCGGTAGCACCACCGGCCTGCGCGGCGGTACGGTGACCGGCCTGAACGCCACCGTCAACTACGGCAACGGCGACATCGTCTACGGCCTCATCCAGACGAACGTCTGCGCCGAGCCCGGCGACAGCGGCGGCGCCCTGTTCTCCGGCACCACGGCGCTCGGGCTCACTTCCGGCGGAAGCGGCAACTGCTCCTCCGGAGGCACCACGTTCTTCCAGCCCGTCACCGAGGCCCTGAGCGCGTACGGGGTGAGCGTGTTCTGATCCCGGGTCCGTGACGAGAGGGGGGCGGCTCCGGTGGCGGAGCCGCCCCTCCTCCGTGCGTCCCTGGTGAAGGCGCCGACCGCACGCCAGTCACAGGCCGGTCGCACGACGGTGGCGGCGTCTCCGACCGTACGACGACGGCCGGCCCGGCGCGCGTACGCCGATGCGTGAGAGCGCGGGGCGCGGGCAGGTGCGGACCATGACGACAACGCTCGGTGCCTTCGTTCTCGGTACTCCCGACCCTCCCGCGCTGGCCGACTTCTACCGGGCTCTGCTCGGCTGGGAGGAGGCCGAGCGCGAGCCGGAGTGGGTCCGCCTGAAGCCTCCGGGCGGGGAACGCCCCGGCCTCAGCTTCCAGTTGGAAACCGACCACACGCCGCCGACCTGGCCGCAGAGCCCGGGCACGCAGCAGATGCAGGCCCACCTGGACCTCCAGGTCGACGACCTGGAGGCGGAGACCGAACGAGCCCGCGCGCTGGGCGCCACCGTCGAGGCCCACCAGCCCCAGGAGAAGGTCCGGGTCCTCCGGGACCCGCACGGCCATCCGTTCTGCCTCTTCCTGCCCGGCGCCTGAAATCCGCGCGCATGGCCTCCGTTTTCGGGGGCACATGAACGTCGAGCGTCTGGGGCCGCTCAGCCGCAGCCTGCGGCCTCCCCCGTCCGCAGGCCGGCGGGGAGTGACCGGTCCGCACCTGGGGCGGGTGCGGGCCGGTCTTCCTCACCCTCAGGGATGTTCGGGTTCTTGAGCGCGTCGAGCAGGGCGCGCAGGACCGGCCGGTCCAGCGCACTCGACCGGATCACGGCATGGATCGCCCTGATCGGCTCGGGGCGCCGGACCGGGCGGATGACGACGCCGGGATGGCGGGCGCTCAGCCCGAGCCGGGGGATGAGGCTGACACCGAGGCCGGCGGCGACGAAGCCCTGGGCCGTGGCGTAGTCCTCCGACGTGGTGACGAAGTCCGGGCTGAAGCCCGCCGCGGCGCAGGCGTCGATGACCGGCGCGAGGCAGGGGCCCGGAGGCTCGCTCCCCACCCACGGCTCTCCGGCGAGGTCCGCCAGATCGACCACGCGATCCCCGGCGAGGGGATGCCCGGCGGGCAGGACCGCCCGGTAGGCGTCGTCGAGCAGATGGACGACCCGGATGCCCTGATGACGCGCCTCGGCCGGCCGACGGACGACGAGGGCCAGATCGGCGTCGCCTCGCTCCACCTCCAGGAGCGCGTCGTCCGGATCGGCCAGCCGGGGATCGATCGCGATCCCGGGGTGCTCGCGGCGCACCCGGGCCAGCGCGGGAGCCAGCAGGGTCGGGCCGACCGAGGCGAAGTAGCGAAGCGCGAGACGGCCCGTGCGCCCCGCCCGCAGGTCGCCCAACGCGGTCTCCGCCTCCGCCAGTTGCCGGCTCACGGCAGCGGCGTAATCGGCGAGCAGCAGGCCCGCCGCCGTGGGGGCGACGCCGCGACCGGCCCGTTCCAGCAGCGCCATCCCGGCCTCCTTCTCCAGGGTCGCGATCTGCTGGCTGACGGCGGAGGGCGTGTAACCGAGGTGCGCCGCCGCCGCGGTTACCGATCCGCTGGAGATCACCGCGCGCAGCACCTGCATCCGTCTCACATCGAGCATGTAGACGAACTTAACAGTGGTGCAGAACTTTTTTCTTGTCCTTGAAGGAGAGGTGCGGGACCGTTTCACCGGGGCCGATCAAGGAGGCGACGCTGAACGGAATCATCGACACCTGCCGGGCATGGGCACGCATCGGCGTGCTCGCTCTCCTGTGGGGCTCGACCTTCCTGTGGACGGAGGTGGCCCTGGACGCGCTGACCCCGGTGCAGGTGACCTTCAGCCGTTGCCTGCTGGGAGCGGTCACCCTGCTGGTGATCTGTCTGGCCACGGGCAGGCGGTTGCCCGGCAGCCCGGCGGTGTGGGGCCGTGTCGTCGTGGCGGCCTTCTTCTGCAACGCCCTGCCGTTCGCCATGTTCAGCTTCGGACAGCAGAGCATCGACTCGGGCGTCGCCGGCGTCCTGAACGCGACCACCCCGCTCTGGTCGCTGCTGATCGGCGTAATTGTGGGGTCCGAGCGCCGTCTGCGGCCGTCCCGCCTGGGCGGGCTCCTGCTCGGCTTCGCCGGAGTCGTCCTCATCCTCGCGCCCTGGCAGGCGACGGAAGCGGGCGGCTGGGGAGCACTCGCCATCGTCGTCGCGGCGGCCGGCTACGCGATCGGGTTCACGCTCATGGCCCGCTGGCTGGTGGGACGCGGCATCCCTACCATCTCGCTCTCCGCGGCCCAGCTCATCGCGGCGACCGCCCTCACCGCACCGACCCTGCCGGCGGGCGGTTTCGCACCGATCGAGATCGCTCCGAGGGAGCTGGCCGCCGTCGTCGTCCTGGGTGTCGTCACCACGGGCGTCACCTTCCACCTCACCTACCGGAACATCGCCGCGGAAGGCGCCACCAACACGGCCACCGTCGGCTATCTGCTCCCGGTCGTCTCGGTGGCACTGGGAGTCGTCCTCCTCCACGAGGACTTCAGCCTCCGCGTCGCCCTGGGGATGGCGGTCGTGCTCGCCGGGGTCGGGCTGACCCGCCGGCCGGCACGGCCGCCGGCACTCCAGCGGGCGAACCCCGCCGAGGGCACCACCGCCGACCGAACCACCGCCGACCCGGCGAGCGGCGACGGCGACGGTACGACTGCCGTCGGCAGCACCGCCGCCGCCGCCGACACCGCCGCCGCCGACACCGACCGCACCACCGGCACCGACCGCACCACCCGAGACCGCCCCGCCGCCCCTCCGGCGGGTGGCCTCCCACCACAGGAACGGAACGTACGACAGTGACAGCGCTGACAGTGACCACGACGAGCGCCGCGTCGGTGGCCGCCGACTGGCTCGTGATCGGCGTCGCCCAGGGCGACGAAGGACCCGTACCCGTACACGTACCCGTAGCCGGGGCGTTCGGCGACGGCCTGACCGGACTGCTCGCGGACCTCGGGGCGACCGGGGCCCGCGGCGAGGCGATCCGGCTCCCCGCGCCCGCCGGCATCCGAGCCGGGCTGGTCCTCGCGGTCGGCCTCGGCCCGGCCGACGCCGGCATGGACCCCGACACCGAGACGCTGCGCCGGGCCGCCGGCGTGGCCGCCCGTACCCTGGCCGGCGCCGGGACGGTCGCCCTGGCCCTGCCGGCCGGGACCGGCGAGGCGGTGGAGGCGGTCGCGCTGGGCGCCCTGCTCGGGGCCTACGACTTCACCACCTATCGCACCACCGCCCAGGCCCCGCCGGTCCGCGAGGCGACGATCCTCGTCGACCCCGGCCTCCTGGCGCCCGCGCGGGCCGCCGTACGGCGTGCCCGCACGCTGGCAGAGGAGCTGAACCGGGCCCGTGACCTCGTCAACACCCCGGCCAACGACCTGTATCCGGACAGCTTCGCCGGCGTCGTGGCCGCGGCGTGCCAGGACCACGGCGTGGACGTCCAGGTGCTCGACGACGAGCGGCTCGCCGCGGACGGCTACGGCGGCATCCTCGGCGTCGGGCAGGGCTCGGTCCGCCCACCCCGGCTCGTACGGATAGCCCACACCCACGCCGGGGCCTCCACGACGCTCGCCTTCGTCGGCAAGGGCATCACCTACGACTCGGGCGGCATCTCGCTCAAGCCCGTCGGCGCCAACGAGATCATGAAGCGCGACATGTCCGGCGCGGCGGCCGTGCTCGCCGCGGTGCTCGCCATCGCCCGGCTCGACCTGCCCGTCAACGTCACCGGCTGGCTCGCCCTGGCCGAGAACATGCCGTCCGGCTCCGCCCTGCGCCCCGGTGACGTCCTGCGGATGTACGGCGGGCGGACCGTCGAAGTCCTCAACACCGACGCGGAGGGCCGCCTGGTCCTGGCCGACGCCCTGGTGCGGGCGGGCGAGGAACGGCCGGACGCCGTCGTGGACGTCGCCACCCTGACCGCCGCGACACGCTTCGGCCTCGGCGACCACGTCTTCGCCGTCATGGCCGAGGACGACGCCTTCCGGGACCGGGTGCTGGCCGCCGCCCACGAGGCCGGAGAACGGGCATGGCCGATGCCGCTCCCCGAGGAACTGCGCGACAGCCTGCGTTCACGGGTCGCGGACATCGCCAACTACGGCCAGCGCATGGGCGGCGGTCTGGTGGCCGGCCTGTTCCTGCGGGAGTTCGTGCCGGCGGGGGTGCCCTGGGCCCACCTGGACATCGCCGGACCGGCCTTCAACGAGGGCCCGGCGTACGGCTACACGCCGAGCGGCGGTACCGGCTGCGCGGTGCGCACGCTGGTGCGACTCGCCGAACACGTGGCGGCCGGTGACGACCCACGAAGCCCCGCTCCGGCCGTGCCCACGACCACCGCGGACCGACGGGGGGCCGCCCGATGAGAGTCCTCTACCAGATCGACGCGTTCACCCCCACCCCCTTCAGCGGCAACCCGGCCGGCGTCGTCCTCGCGGCCGACGGGATGACGGACGCGCGGATGCTGGCCCTCGCGCGCGAACTCGGCCACTCGGAGACGGCCTTCGTCCTGCCCGCCGACGACACCGACCACGACGTGCGGGTGCGGTTCTTCACCCCCACGACGGAGGTGCCCACCTGCGGACACGCCACCGTCGCCACCCACTTCGCCCGCGCCGTCGAGTACGGGCTGCCCTCCGGGGCGCTCGTCCAGAAGACCGGCACCGGACTGCGGCAGCGCGTGCGGATCCACCGCGACGGCGACCGCGTCCGGATCGGCATGCACCAGGGAGCGGCCACCTTCGGACCCGAACTCGACGGCCCCCGGATCAGCCGCCTTCTCCGGGCCCTCGGAGCCGCCCCCGGCGACCTCGCGGACAGCGGCGGCCCGGTCCAGATCGTGTCGACGGGCCACGCCAAGGTCCTGGTCGAACTGCGCGACCGCGCCACCGTGGACGCCCTGCGCCCGGATCCGGCCGCGCTGACCGCCCTCAGCCATGACCTGGACACCAACGGCTTCTTCGTCTTCACCAGGGACACCGGCGAGGAACACCTGCTGACCTGGTCCCGGATGTTCGCCCCGGCGATCGGCATCACCGAGGACCCCGTGACCGGCAACGGCCACGGCCCCCTCGGGGCGTACCTCCTCCACCACGCCCTCGAGCCCGCCCCGGGCGGCCACCTGTCCTTCACCGGCCGCCAGGGAGCGGCTCTGGGCAGGCCCGGCGAGGTCGACGTCCATGCCGAGACGACGCCCGACGGCGCCGTCCGCGTCTCCATCACCGGTACGGCGGCGGTCGTGTACCGGAGGGAACTGGCCTAGGCCCGCGGGGCCGGGGTGCGGGACCTTTTCGGGGGAGGGACACCCCCTTCCCGGGTGACGCACGGGCGAACCGTCACCGACAGGGGGACAAGACCTTCATGCAGACGTTTCTCCCGTACGCGAGCTTCTCCGACTCCGCGGCCGTCCTGGACCCGAGGCGGCTCGGCAAGCAGCGCGTCGAGGCGCTCCAGGTGTTCCGGGGGCTGACGGTGCCGACGTACGGCTGGCGCCGACACCCCGCCGTGCGGATGTGGGCCGGCTACGAGGAAGCGCTGGTGCGGTACGGCCTGGACGTCTGCGCCGTGTGGACCGCGGGCGGCCGGGCCGACACCTGTGCCGTCACCCTGATCGACGACTACCGTGCCTGGCGGCCCTCGGGCGAGGTCCGCGCACAGGGCGGGCTCGCGGCGGCCGGGGAGCTGCCGCCCTGGCTCGGCGACCCCGCGTTCCACCGCAGCCACCGGTCCGCGCTGGTGCGCAAGGACCCGGAGTACTACCGGCCCCGCTTCCCCGACGTGCCGGACGACCTTCCGTACGTGTGGCCGGGGTCCGACCGGGACCGCGGCCGCCCGGAGGGGTGATTCCGGACTTCTCGTAGAATGGGACAAACGCCCCGGTAGCGGTCACACCACGAAGGCGCGACCGGGGCACGAGGAAGCGGAGTGGACATGCGACGGCGTCCCCAGGATCCGGCCGGTGAATCCGAGGGCCTGTTCGGCATGGCGGATCTCCTGGCCGCCGCCACGTCCGCCGATGCGGGGGAGGACCGGCCGTTCCGCGACGGACCCGAGGGGCGCGGCCTGCTGCGGGTGACGGAGATCCACGCCGAGCCGGCCGCCGCCGCGTCCTGGCGAGGCCGCCAGATCATCGCGCGCTTCCCCGAGGCCCGGCTGATCGAGACGGACAACCACTGGCGCATCCCGCACCTGCACGGCAACGAGGGGAACGTCGAGCGCTGGGTCAGGATCAAGCGCGAGACCCTGGTCCTCGGCGAACGCAGCTCCCTCACCGTCCGGCCCAATGGGCGATCCGCCGACTGGATCGCCCCCGGCCTCTCCAACGGGTGCGCCATGGCCTGCGCGTACTGCTACGTCCCGCGCCGCAAGGGCTTCGCCAACCCCATCACCGTCTTCACCAACGTCGACCGCGTGCTCGCCGCCCTCGGCCGCCACATCGCCGCCACCGGACCGAAGACGGAACCCAACCAGTGCGACGAGCGGGCCTGGGTCTACGACATCGGCGAGAACGGCGACTGCTCGGTGGACGACCTGATCAGCGACAACACCGCCGACCTCGTCCATGCCTTCCGCCGCTGGCCCACGGCCAAGGCGTCCTTCGCGACCAAGCTGGTCAACCCCGACCTGCTGCGGCTCGATCCGCAGCGGCGGACCCGGATCCGCTTCTCCCTCATGCCGCCGGAGGACTCCCGCCTCCTGGACATCCGCACCAGCCCCGTCCCCGCCCGGCTCGCGGCGGCCGCCGACTTCCTCGACGCCGGCTACGAGGTCCACTTCAACCTCTCCCCGGTGGTGCTCAGACCCGGCTGGCGCGAGGCATGGGGCGAGCTGCTGGGCATGATGGACGACGTCCTGCCGCGACGGGTGAAGGAGCAGGCCGCGGCGGAGATCATCATGCTCACCCACAACGAGCCCCTGCACGCGATCAACCTGGGCTGGCACCCGCGCGCCGAGGACGTCCTGTGGCAGCCGGACATCCAGCAGCCCAAGCGGTCCGAGAACGGCGCCCTGAACGTCCGCTACCGCAACACGGTCAAGCGGGAGGCCGTCGAGGCCCTGTCCCGCATGATCGAGACCCGCACGCCCTGGCTGCGGGTGCGGTACGCCTTCTGACGTCTGGGGGACACGCGATCGGCGGTGCCGGCGTCATCCTCGGGCCGACTCGGGGACGTCGGCCGCGTCGGCCTCGGACGTGGCCGGGTCCGGTACGGGGGAGTCCCAGGGAGCCGGAGCCGTCGAGGCGGTCCACGCGGCCAGCGCGGCGCCGTCGACGCAGAGGATGCCGCACTCGGCGGCGTAGGCGAGGGCCGGTTCGGTGAAGGTGCCGGTCGTCACGAGGACGGCCACGTCGGCCTCGTGGACCGTGAAGCACGTACCGCCGAAGCGCTGGAGGTCCGGGGAACCGACGCGGTGATCGCCCGTGTACTGCTTGCACTGGAGCACGACACGGCGGCCGTCGGCGGTGGTCGCCACGACATCGGCACCGAGGTCGCCGGCGCCGCCCACCACCTCCACCACGCTGCAGCCGTCCCGGACGCACAGCGCCGCGACGGTGTGCTCGAACCCCTCGGGGTCGACGGAGGTGTGGTCCAGCGCCTCCGCGTCGACGGAGGGCTGTTCGGGGAGCGGTGCCGTCCTCCGTGCCGGCCTCCGCCCCCGTCCGCGTCGCCCGGCAGCGGCGCGCGGGCGGACCCGGCGGCGGGTGGGTGCGATGCTCCAGCGGGCCATCACCACCCCCAGGCCCAGGACGAGGAGGAGCGCGAGGGGCGTCAGGGGCGCCCCGGCCCCCGCCGCCCGGGCCGTCTTGACCAGCAGCACCGATCCGCCGACGACCGCGCCGACGAGGCCGACCGCGAGCGCCAGGTCCCGCCCGACCCGGACCCGGCCGCTCCCGTCCGTCCCCCTGCCCTCGCCGTCGACCACCGTCATCCGGACCCCTCCCACGTCGTCCCCGCGCCGCCCCTCCCGTCCCCGGCTCGCTCGACCGCGATCCCGTCCAGGGGCACGGGGTTTCCTGCGACCGGCCGATTGCGCCGGCACCTTCCCGCCTGGCCCGGAACGCGGCCCCGAAACCTGGGACCGAACATGGGTCCGAACGTGGGTCCGAACGTGGGCCCGCGTCATGGGCCGCCCTGCGCCGACGCGGATGTCCCCTTCGCCGTGGGCGCCTCGGAGTCCGCCCGCAACCGGTCGGTTTCCCGGGGGAGTTCGGGGGAAGGCGGGATGGTGAGCGTATGGGTTCGCTCGCGCCGTTTCCGCGGATGTCCCCCGTTTTCGCGACACGACGGCGCCATGGCCGTGGCCCGCACTCCTCGGAAGCGGAGTGCGGGCCACGTGCCGCTTGCAGTGCTCAGCGGCGACGTTGCGAGGGCTGCTTCCCGGGCACATGGGTACAAGCGCAAGCACCGTGATCGGCCGAAGGAGAGACGATGCCGCAGGACCCCTCACTGAGAGCTGTCGGATGGGCTCGCTCGCTGCCGATCAGCAGGGGAGTGAAGACGGCGAGGGACTGGACGCGCGAACACCTCGCGAAGCTCGGCTGGGACCGGACCGCACCGGATCTGGTGGACTCCGTCGTCCTGACCGTCTCCGAGCTGGTCACCAACGCCCACATCCACGCCCGCAGCGACGCCCAGCTCATCCTCACCTGGGACGAGGAATGCCTGCACGTCACCGTGCACGACGCCTCGCCTCACATTCCCGAACCGCGCCACGCGGATGAAGGCGCCACCGGGGGCCGTGGGCTGCTGCTCATCGACGCCCTCGCCGACGAGTGGGAGACCCATCGCTGCCCGCGCGGCAAGGACGTCACGGCCTGCTTCCCGCCGCCTCCGCCCGCCGAGCCGGCCGACTCGTAGACCCCCGCCGGAAGCCGGAAGCCGGAAGCCGGAAGCCGGAAGCCGGAAGCCGGAAGCCGGGGCCGGTGCTCGACTCCCGGCTCCCGGCTCCTGGCTCCCGGCGAGGCCGTGCGACCGCTCGCGCCGGGCCGGGTCAGCCCTCCGACGGAAAGGCGTCGGCCCGCACGTGGGGCATGGGGACGCTGTGCACCCTGTACGGCGTACCCGAGGGCAGCGGCGTCGGGGTGATGTGCACGGTCAACGGCCCCGCCCATTCGTAGCCCTGACGGCGGCCGTAGCGTGCGAGGTTGTCGGTCAGGAGCGTTCCCACGTCACCGCAGTCGTGGTGCACCAGCTCCGCGTACACGCCGGTGTCCAACTCCACCTCGTACGCGTTCGGGACCACCACGCGGCTCTCGCTGCACACCACGGCGTGACTGTCGCACTCCTCGTGCAGCGCGTCGACCAGCTCCACGGGCTCACGGGTGGGACGGAGCCGGGAGACGAGAGCGCTCTGCCACCGCTCCAGGGCCCGTTCCCACCGTGTCAGCGTCTCCCAGGCCATGCTCGCGTCCTCCCTCGCCGCCGGTCACCGCCGCCCGCGCAACCGGCCGAACAGGCTGCGCGCCTGGGCCCGCTTGCGCGGGTCGGCGGCGGCGCGCCGGGCCGACTCGACGGCGCGCCGCCCCTGCGGGCTGCGGGCGAACTCCTTGAGACGTGTGATCAGGCCGGACATGTGGTCCTCCTCGGTCGTATGTGTGGGAACCGCCTACCCGGCCGGGCCCCGAGGATGCCTCGCGCACGCGGCACCGTGCCGGCGTCCAGGGCCGGTCGCGGCGGGCGGCGGAAGGTTCAGGTGGCCGCGTCCAGGAGGTGGGGGCCGTTGTTGCGGACGTTGTTGACGGCCATGGAGACGGGCCGCGCGTCGAGGTGGCCGTCCGCCGGCTGGGTGAGCAGGGCGCGCAGCGCTTCGGGGTCGTGGTGGTGGGGGTCGAGCCAGGCGTCGTAGTGGTCGGGTGCGAGGGCGAGCGGCATGCGGGGGTGGACGCGGCCGGCCGCGTCGGTGGCCTCGGTGGTGAGGATCGTGCAGGTGGTCAGCCACGCGCCGGGGTCGTCGTCGCTCGTGACGTCGGGGTCGCGCCAGTACTCGTACAGGCCCGCCATGGCCATCACCCGCCCGTCGGCGGGCCGGATGAAGTACGGCTGTTTGCGGGGCTTGCCCGTCGTCTCGTCCCGCACCGTCTCCCACTCGTAGAAGCCGTCCGCCGGGAGCAGGCAGCGCCGCTTGGCGAAGGCGCGTCGGTAGGCGGGCTTCTCGTGCACGGTCTCGACCCGGGCGTTGATCATCCGGGAGCCGGTCTTCGGGTCCTTCGCCCAGGAGGGGACCAGGCCCCACCTGAGCGCCCGGAGCTCACGGCGCACCTCCTCGCCGTCGCCGCGCGCGGCGCGCTCCAGGACCGCGTAGACCTCGTCGGTCGGCGCGACGTTCCAGCTCGGCTCCAGCGTCTCTTCGGGGTTCCAGACGGTGACGTCGAAGAGCCGGGTCAGATCCTCGGGCCCACGGGTGGAGGTGTAACGGCCGCACATACCGCCACTGTGCCACGACACCCGCGGGCCGAGGCGCTCATCCGCGGCGGGGCGGAGCGCCACGGGCTCGGGTCCGGTCAGACGCGGGCGAGGGAGGCGGCTCCGAAGGACACGTCGAACCGGTCGCACCAGATGCTGACGCTGGTGTACGTCGACCAGTCGACGTCCGCGGGCAGCGGGTAGTTCTGGTCGCCCTTGTTGCCCTTGAGCTTGGCGAGGTCGACGTACCGTCCGTCGTCGAAGACGCCCCAGCCGGCCTTGCCCTCCCTGACCGGTGCGTCGCTCAGCCACACGCGCAGGTCGGGGCCGTTGCTCGTGTCGAGCCCTTCGAGCCGCAGGGTGTGGGTGCCGTCCGCGAGACGGACGACCTTCACCGCGCCGCTGGTGGTGTGCTCGTGGCTGATGAAGGTGCCCTGCGCCACGGTCGTCGGGCCGGCCGGTGCCGGTGAGGGCGACGGGGAGGCGGAGGTGGACGGGGAGAGGGAGGCGGAGGTGGAGGGCGGCGGTGCGGTGACCGGTGCGCTCGCCGAGGGAAGCGCCTCGTTCACCGTCTCGTCCACCCACAGCGCCCAGGGCTTGAACCACACCAGGGCGGCTCCCGCCACCACCGCGGCGACGGCACCACCTGCCCACCAGACCCGCCTTCTTCGGCGTTCCATGGCCCTCCTCTTTCGATCGACATCGGCTTGCCCTGTCATCGCGTGCCATCCAACGCGACGGACCGCCGCACCGGAAGCCGTACGGGGTGACGACATCACGACCGCGGGCCCCCGCTGCGGGCGGCCAGGCCGTGGAGGAAGCGGACGTACGCCGTCCAGCGGGCCGGACGGGCCACCGTACCCGTGCAGGCCAACTCGGCCCGGTCGAGCGCGTCCTCCATGCAGCCGTCGTGCATCGGGCGCCAGGCCAGCGGCCAGGTGAGGCGGGCAAGGCCGCTGGTGGTCATCGTGAGGGTGTGGTGCAGCCGCGTCCGCCGCGCGTCCACGGGCACCACGGCGAACTCGTGGAAGCCGTGGAAGCCGCGCGGTCCCGTGAAGTCGAAGCGGATCCAGCGCCCCGGCGCGTATCCGGCGACGGTGTAGCGCACCGGCCCGTGCCCGCCCACGGCTCCGGGCCCCAGCGGCCGGTCGAACAGCATCGGGCCCCAACTGGTGCCCGGCCACAGGCGGTCGTCCGCCCCGCTCGCGAGTGTGTCGATGAGCGCGCCCACCTCCGACTCCGTGGCGGTCAGCAGGCGCTCGTGCACGTTGTGGACGCCCATGCGTCCTCCCCTCGACAGTATTAGAGGACTCCCTCTAATAAATTGGAGGGTACTCTCTGATTCATGGCCAGGCCACCCCGGTTCGACACTGACCAGCTTCTCGACGCAGCCGTCCGCCTCGCCGCCGAAGGGGGGCCGGCGGCGGTGACCATGGCCGCCGTCGCCCAGGCCGTCGGCGCCCCGAGCGGCTCCGTCTACCACCGCTTCTCCGGCCGTACGACGCTCCTCGCGGAGGTGTGGCTGCGGACCGTGGAGCGCTTCCAGGAGGGGTACTTCGCCGCCCTCACCGACGCGTCCCCTCCCTCCGGAGGGGCGGGCGGGCCCGGCCCCGACCCCGCACGGGCGGCGGCCCGCGCGGCCGCCCGCCACGTGGTGGTCTGGAGCCGCGCCCACCGCGACGAGGCCACCCTCCTCCTCTACGGCGCCCAGGACTTCGGACGCGCTGAATGGTCCGAGGAGCACATCCGGCGCGCGGACTCCGGCAACGCGCGCGTCTTCGCCTCGATCGGCGGGCTCGCCGCGGACCTGGGCGCCGCCGACGAGCGCGGCCGCGACCGTGTCGTACTCGCCCTGATCGACCTGCCGCTGTCCCTGGTCCGCAGGCACCTGCGCGCCGGAGAACCCCTGCCTCCGCACGCCGAGGACCTCGCCGAGGAGTGCACCGCCGCCCTCCTCCGCTGACCCGCGCCACCGCCGAAGCCGCGGGCATTCGTGGTCGACGGAAATGTTCGGGCCCGCGCCGAAGGTCACCCGGTCGCCGCCGAGGCGGTCCCGAGTGGCCGACGGGCGGGCCGGTCGGAGAAGTGATCCCCGCGGGTCAGCAGGTGTGGTCGACCAGGTCGAAGGACGCGTAGTGGTCGGCGGTGTAGTAGTCCTCCCGGTCGGCGCTGCCGGTGACGATACGGCGGGCACCGCGCGTCTCCGAGCCGGGGGTGATGACCGTGTACTCGTGGTAGTAGCCGGTGGTGCGGCTCGGCAGGATGCCTTCGCGGTTCTGGAAGACGGTGCCGTCCTGGCGGTAGGGGAAGGGGCCGCCGGCCTCGATGAGGTCGAGGGTGTCGTGTGCCTGGGGAGGCAGGTGGGAGTAACAGATGTCGCCCACCGCCGCGGTGCTGCTGGGGACGGTGAAGGCAGTGGCGGTCGAGGTGGTGGGGACGGTGGAGGCGGTGGGGGCGGCCGCGGCCGGTCCGGTGAGCAGGGTGGACAGGAGCGCGGCGGCACCGAGCAGGGTGAAGCGTGGGGGGATTCGCATGGCACGAGGATGACGCGTGTAGATGTGGGCACGTCAACGCCAAGTCCGGCATGTTCCCAGGATGTTGTCGTTCCGGACACTTATGGGGTGAGACGGTGAACGCCTGTGCCCGACCGCGGTGCGACGCGGTCGGGCACAGGCGGACGTCTCGCGGCCACCCTCGAGGGTCAGGGCGTGTCCCTCAAGGGGTCAGGGCGCGTCCACCAGGACGCGGCCGTCGGCCGGAACGGCGGCGCCGCTCCCGTACGCGGCCTCGACCCGGGCCTGTTCGGCCGCGTCGGGCACGGGGTTGCGGCAGGCCGTGCCGGCGCTGGAACCGGACATCAGTTGGGAGCAGGGGCCGGGCTTGGTGTCCGGCAGGCCGAGGCTGTGTCCGAGCTCGTGGGCGGCGATGCGCGTCTTGTCGTAGCCCTGGGCCACCGCCTGGCTGCCGAGCTCCACGCGGACCCGGCCACCCGGGCGGACCGGGCCGAGCGTGGCCTGTGGCCAGCCGGTGGTGGCCACGATCTGGATCTCGGCGCGGCTGCCCGGCGCGACCTTGACCAGTCTGACGTTGTCGACGTTTCCGTTCCACGCGGCGACCCCGGCCTCGATCGCCGCCTCCCAACCGGCGGCCCGGCTCGCGTCGTAGCGGAGCGTGACCACGGCGGACGAGGACTGCGCCGTGCCGGACTCGGCCGTGCGCGCGGGCGCGGAGACGGCGTGCGCCGCCGGGAGCGCGGTCAGAAGCACCGCCGCCGCGGTGCCGGCTATACCCAGCCGTAGATAGTGCACCATCGCTGTCCTTTCACGTGGGGGGGCTCGGTCCCGTTCCGGAACCGAGCGTGTGGGGCAGGAGTGGCGACTCCGGCACCGCCCGGCTCCTCGCCGCTCGGGCGGGGGAGGCCGGAGCGGTGCGCGACGAGTGTGCGCCCTGGAGGGGGGAGCCGGGGAGGCTGTCAACAGCCGATAGCCCGACGCTATCGGGGTGGGGGAGACGCCGCTGACGGGGCGGCAGGGGAGGCGGGCGCTCTCCGCTCGCGTGCCGGTGACCGGCCGTCATCCGGCCGTGTCACCACGGAACAGCCTTGCCGGCGGGCGCGTTGGGGGCGGCGCAGCGGCTGGTGAGGTGACCGCAGAGGGCGGGTGCCCCGGCCGGGCGTACGTACGTGTGTACGGGGCTGCCGCCTGCGGGAGGCCCCGCAGGCGGCACACCACCCTTCGCCGCCGTCCACGCCTCGGGGGAAAGTCCGTGAACGGCGGCGCTCCGCTCGTCTGCCCGCGCGATCACCGTCCACACCTCACTTCGCGGGGAAGATTCAGGGGGTACGGGGTGGGGCCCGGCCCGCCGCCGGCTCACGCGCCGTGGCGCGCCGTCACCAGGCCCGTCTCGTACGCGGCGATGACCGCCTGGGCCCGGTCGCGGACGCCGAGCTTGGCGAAGAGTCCGGTGATGTGGTTCTTCACGGTGGAGGCGCTCACGCCGAGCCGGTCGGCTATCTCCGTGTTGTCCAGGCCGCCGGCGATCAGCCGCCACACGTCCCGCTCGCGCGGGGTGAGTCCGTCGGCACCGTCGGGCAGCGTGCGCCCCCTGGGGGCCGTACGGTGAGCGGGGCCGGTGACGTGGGTCGCGAGGAGACGGGTCAGCAGCCGGGGAGCGAGGATGGCCTCGCCGTCGCGGACCACGCGCAGGGCGTCGACGAGCTCCTCGGGCGAGATGTCCTTGGGGAGGAAACCGCAGGCCCCGGCGCGCAGGGCGGCCACCACGTGCTCGTCCATGTCGAAGGTGCTCAGGGCCAGGACACGGCAGCCGGGCAGCTCGGCGGTGAGCCGCTCCGTGGCGGCGATCCCGTCGAGGACCGGCATCCGGATGTCCATGATGACCACGTCGGGCCGCCGTTCGTGGGCCAGGCGCACCGCCTCGGCGCCGTCGGACGCCTCCGCCACGACCTCGAAACCGGGTTCGGGGCCGAGCATCAGCGCGAGGCCGCGGCGGACGAGGGGCTGGTCGTCGGCGATGAGCACCTTCACGATCGCGGTCGTCCCCGTCGCCGTCGTCCCCTGCGCGGTCGTCGCGCTCATCCCCATGCCTCCAGAGGGTCGATGGACAGCGCAGGACGATGGTGCAGCGGGAGACGGGCCCGGACGGCGAAGCCCGTGCCCTGCGGTCCGGCGTGCAGGGTCCCGCCGTGCAGCCCGACCCGTTCGCGCATCCCCATGAGCCCGTGGCCCGAGCCGCCCGCGGCCGGACGGTCGCGGCGCGGACCGTCGTCGGTGACGGACACCCGTACCTCGTCGGCCACGTAGCTGAGCCGGACGTCGACCCGCGCACCGCGACCGGCGTGCTTCCGGGCGTTGGTGAGGGCCTCCTGGACGATACGGAAGACGGCGAGCGCGACGCCGGGCGGCAGCGCCCGCGGGTCGCCGTCGGTGGTGAGCGTGGTGGGCAGGCCGGCGCGGCGGCTGTCCTCGACGACGCGGTCGAGGTCACCGATGCCGGGCTGCGGCGCCGTCGCCTCGCCCTCCTCGTTCTCGTCACCGGCCCTGAGCACGTCCAGCAGATGACGCATCTCGCGCAGGGCGGTGCGGCCCGAACCCTCCAGCTCGACGAGTGCCTCGCGGGCCGCGGACGGCGACCGGTCGATGTTGGCGCGGGCGCCGCCCGCCAGAAGCTGCATCGTGGTCAGGTGATGGGCGACGATGTCGTGCAGCTCACGGGCGATGCGGCGCCGTTCGTCGGCGACGGCCCGGTCGGCGAGAAGCCGCCGATGCGTCTCGGCGTTGCGCTGCCAGCGGCCGACGGCGACGGCGGCACCGGCCACGAACAGCGCGGACGCGACGTTGGCCGCGAGCTCCAGCAGGGCGGGCGCGGACGCGCCCGGGTGGACGAACTGCAGGACCGCGACGCAGCCGACGACGGCCGCCGCGGCGACCGCGGCACGGTGGTGCCGTACGACGGTGAACAGCGCGACGACGGTCGCGGCGCCGTAGTGCTGGCCCACGGCGCTGAACCAGGTGAGCGACACGTTCACCGCCAGGACACCCGCGAGGACGCTCAACGGCGCCCGGCGGCGGGCCGGCAGGAGCAGCGACGCGGCCACCACGATCAGGCAGCCGGCGGCCGGGACGTGCCCCTGGTCCATCTGACTGGTGACGGCGAAACCGACGAGATCGACGGCCGCGGCCCCGGCGGCGACGAGCCCGTCGTGCTGACTCCACACGGCCCCGCCGTACCGGCCCCGGCCTGCACCGCCCGCGCCCTCGCCCTCGCCCTCGTCCTCACGCCGTTCCACGCCGCCCCGCCCCCCTGTGTCCATCCGTCAAACCCACCCCGCCACGCTGCCCTCACGCCGGTGACCTGCGGCTTGTCCCTGATGTGCCCCATTGTGTCAGCGCCCGGCGCGGCACGGCGTCGGCACCGGGAACCGGCACCGACCAGGAGCAGGCTCCCAGAGCCGGGGCGGGTCCGGGGCCGGGCTCCCAGACGGTTTCTCCTCCCCGGCTCCGAGGTGCGGGCCGTACCGCGCTGATGTGCTGGACGAGTGCCGGGGACCGCCCGGTACGGCTCGCCGCCCGGCCCTCGCGCCGCAGCGGCCCGCCCACCCCCGTACGCGCCTTGGAGGCCCTCAGTGATCCGCGCCCTGACCGGATTCTCGACCCGCAGACCCTGGCGGGTCATCGTCGTATGGGCGGTGCTCGGCATCTTCGTGGCCATCGCGGGCCAGGCGCTCGTCTTCCGCGTGACCCAGACCGACAGCGCCGGATTCCTGCCCGCCGAGTACGACGCGGCCGCGGCGCTCCGGGTCGCCCGCGAGGAGTTCGGCGCCGAGCCCGACACCGACGCCGTGACGGTGCTGGTCGCGCGGCGCGACGGCGAGCCGCTCCAGGACGCGGACAGGACCGGCGTGGCCGAGGTGGCGCGCGAGCTGAGCGCCACCCGCCTGACGATGCCGTGGACGGACGAGCAGATACCGGGGATCTCCACGGACTACTCCCAAGTGCCCCGCGTGGAGCCGGTGATGACCGCACCCGACGGGTCCTTCACGCTGCTCGGCGCACGGCTGCGCGGCAACGCCACCGACCCCGGCATGCACTCCGTCTACCGGGCCTTCCACGACCGCGCCGAGCAGGAGTTCGCCGAGGCCGGGATGCGCACCGGCTTCACCGGCGGCCTGGCGGACACGGTGGACCGTGCCGACGCGGAGGAGTCCACCCAGACGGTGGTGGGTCTCGTGATGGTCGGACTGATCGTGCTCATCAACGTGCTGGTGTTCCGCAGCGTGCTGGCCGCGTTCCTCCCGCTGTTCGCGGTGTCCGTGGTGGGCGGCGCGGCCGCCGGCACGGTCGTGGGAGCGGCCCTGCTGACCGGCTTCCGCCTGGACCCCGGCACTCCCGGCATGATCGGCACCGTACTGATCGGCATCGGCGTCGACTACTTCCTCTTCCTGCTGTTCCGCTTCCGCGAGGAGCTGCGACGCCGCCCCCGGGACCACCACCGCCTGGTGGCCGCCGACGTCGCCGGACGGGTGGGGACGGCGGTGACGTCCGCGGCCCTGACGATCGTCGCGGCCTTCGCCACCCTCGGCCTGGCGACGTTCGGTCAGTTCCGTGTCCTCGGGCCCTCGGTGGCCGTGTCGGTGCTGGTGATGCTGCTGGCGAGCCTGACCCTGATGCCGGCGCTGCTGGCGGTGACCGGGCGGCGCATGTTCTGGCCGTCGCGGAGCCTGACGAAGGTTCCGCGTTCCGGCCTGGCCGACCGTACGGCACGGCTGGTGGCACGCCGCCCGCTGCCGGTCCTCGTGGCGTCGGTCGCCTGCCTCGGCGCGCTGTCGTTCGGCGTGGCGGGCATCCGCATGGACTTCGCCACCGGCGGCACGCCCCGCGAGACGGCGGCCGCGGCGACGGCACGGGAGATCGCCGGCGCCCTGCCGCCGGGGGTGTCCGACCCGACCACGGTGTACGTCACCGCCGACGACGGCCGCCCCCTGAGCACCGGCGCGTTGGGCGGCCTCCCGCGCGCCCTCGCCGACGCGGACGGCGTCGGCAAGGTGTCCGCCCCCGTGTTCAACGCCGACCGCACCGCCGCCCGTCTCGACGTGTACCTCACCGCCGGCGCTCAGACACAGCAGGCCCGGGACCTCGTGACCGGCCCGGTGCGCCACGCCGCGCGAGCAGCGGCTCCCGCCGGGCTGACGGCCCATGTGGGCGGCACGGCCGCCGTGTTCGCCGATGTGGCGGAGGCGGTCGACCGGGACCTGCGGACGGTGTTCCCCGTGGCCGCGGCCCTGATCGCGCTCATCCTGCTCGTCCTGCTGCGCAGCCTGCTCGCCCCCGTGGTGCTGATGCTCGGGGTGGGGCTGTGCTTCACCGGGACGCTCGGCGCCTCCGCGCTCGTCTTCCAGCACCTGGGCGGCGAGCCGGGCGTGAACTTCGTGCTGCCCCTGGTGCTGTTCCTGTTCGTGGTGGCGCTGGGCACCGACTACAACATCCTCATCAGCGACCGGCTGCGCGAGGAGATGACCCGCACCGGCTCGGCCCGCGCCGCCGTCACCCGCGCCGTACGCCACACGGCGCCGGCCATCGCCACCGCCGGCGTGGTCCTGGCGGCCTCCTTCGGCAGCCTCGCGGTGAACGCGGAACCGTCCACCCGGCAGATCGGCTTCGCCACCGCCCTGGGCATCCTCCTGTCCGCCTTCCTCCTGTCGCTCCTCCTGGTGCCGTCGGCCGCCGCTCTGCTGGGCCGGGGGATGTGGTGGCCGGTACGCGTGGGGCAGGACCGCGACAACGCCCCCGGCACCGGCACCGCACCGGATGTCCCAGGTGTCGCGGATGTCGCGGGCGCCTCGGGCGCTCCGGGTGACCCCGGCGTCCCGGCGGAGCACGGCGTGCACCGGGCCGGCCCCTCCGCCTGAGGCTCGCGGCCAGAGGTCCCGCCCCTCCGCCTGAGGCTCGCGGCCGGAAATCCCGCCCCCCATCGATGTCAGTGCTCGTTCCTACGATCACCCCATGTCTGATGCCTTCACCGTCCTGTGGACCCATGACACATGCCGTGCCCTGCGCAAGGCGGGCCGCGTGGGGGAGCGGCCGCCGGTGGCCTACTCCGGCGTCCACCAGTCCCTGCCCGCCTGGTCCGGGGCCCGCGCGGGCGACGAGGTGTACGCGGTGCACGTGAACCGGTGCGAGGTGTTCGTGGTGAGCCGCATGCGGATCACCGGCATAGGACGTGGCGACTGCTGCGGCACGCCCCCGGCGACGATGTGCGACCCCTCGTTTCCCGGCCACGACGACTGGTCGATGCTCGGCGCCGGCGGCTGCGGCGCCACCGCGGTCCACGTGGACGCGACACCCGTACGGTTCGACACCCCGGTACCCGGCGACCTCCTGCCGACGCTGACCTGGCGCAACGCCAAGGGCAGGACCCGCCACCTCAAGTACGTCGTGGACGGCCGCCTGGAGCGCTCGGTCAGCCTCCAGGGCTTCTACCGACTCACCTCCGCATCGGCCGACGCGCTGGCGGATCTGGTCGCCTCCGCGACGACCGCGGTCGGGTGAGGCGCGGGTCCGGCGGTACGGACCTGCGCCGCGGCACCAAAGAAGGAGCGGGTTTCTGGCCTCCGGGGCCGAGAGCCGGGCCGGGCTCCGCCGGTTGACTCGGGTGCGTGGCCGGCGGACGTCGGTCACACACACCGAGGTCGCCTCCGGGCACCTCGGCGTTCCCGCACCGATGTGGAGGTGGCGCGCCATGCGCACAGCCAATGTCCAGGACCGTCTCGTGCTCGTCTTCGACGACGGCGTGGTGGACGTGGAGACGGCCGCCGAAGGACGGTTCTCGTCCGACCCGCAGGCCGTCTTCGACCGCTGGGCCGAGTTCCGCGCCTGGGCAGAGTCCCCGGCCGCGACCGGTCACGAGCGGGTCCCGTTCGACGAGCGGGACCTCGGCGCGCCCGTACCCCGTCCCCGGCAGGTCTTCGCCGTGGCCCTCAACTACTCCGACCACGTCGAGGAGTCGGGGGCGGCGACGCCCGCCCGGCCCGCCGTCTTCACCAAGTACCCCACCTCGCTCACCGGCCCCCGCGACACCGTCGAGCTGCCCAGCGCGCTCGTGGACTGGGAGGTGGAACTGGTCGTGGTCATCGGTGCCGAGGCCCGTCGGGTGGCGGCCGCGGACGCGTGGCGGTACGTCGCGGGACTCACCGTTGGCCAGGATCTGTCCGAGCGGCGCGTGCAGTGGGAGGGGCCGATGCCGCAGTTCTCGCTCGGCAAGTCCTTCCCCGGGTTCAGCCCCACCGGACCGGTCATGGTCACGCCCGACGAGTTCGCGAACCCCGACGACCTGGCGCTCGGCTGCGCGCTGGACGACGCGACGATGCAGGAGTCCCGCACGAGCCGGATGATCTTCTCGGTGTCCGAGCAGATCGCCTGGCTCTCGGCCGTCTGCCCGCTGCTGCCCGGCGACCTGATCTTCACCGGCACCCCCGCCGGCGTGGGCGGAGCCCGTGAACCGCGCCGCTTCCTCGCCCCCGGCGAGGAACTCCACAGTTGGATCGAGGGCATCGGGGAGCTCCGCAACCCCCTGGTCGCCGGCCCGGCCCATCCCCACGGTCCCCACGGCCCCGGCAACCCGCCCGGCTCCCCCGTGCACCGGTGACGCCTTCTCACCCTCTCCGCGGCCCAGCCCGGTCCTGCCTCGTCCTGTCCCGCCGTGCCCGGCCTCGCCTTGCCCTGACCTGTCCTGCCCTGACCTGCCCCGAGGAGCCCACCATGGCCCTGCACCGTCTCGCCCGCATCACCATCGGCGTGCCCGACGTCTCCGCGACCGCCGCCTACTACGCCGACTTCGGCCTCACCGCCCTGGGCGACGGACGCTTCGCCTCCACCGACGGCGGTGAGCAGCTCAAGATCGTCCCCGCGGGCCGCCGCCGCCTCGAGGAACTGGTCGTCGGCACCGACGACACCGACGATCTGGCACGCATCGGAGCGGCCCTGGACCGGCTGGACGTCCCCTGTGTCCGTGACACGCACTCCCTGCGCGCGGTCGACCCCGGCACGCAAGTGACCGTCACCGTCGAGGTCCAGGCCCGCGTCGCCCAGGCCGCACCCGCGCCCGTGCCGTACAACGCGCCCGGCCGCGCCGAACGCCCCGACGTACGCGCCCCCGGGGTCCTGCGCGAGAACACCGTCCGTCCCCGGCGCCTGGGACACGTCGTGCTCGGGTCGACGGACCAGGAGGCGTCCCAGCGGTTCTTCACCGAGGGCCTCGGCTTCAAGGTCAGTGACCTGGTGCCCGGCGCGGCGTTCCTGCGCTGCTCGACCGACCACCACAACGTCCTCGTCCAGCAGGCCCCCCTGGCCTTTCTGCACCACTCGTCCTGGCAGGTCGACGACGTGGACGAGATCGGCCGGGCGGCGACCCGGATGCTGGAGGGCCACCCCGAGCGGCACGTGTGGGGCCTGGGCCGCCACCACCTGGGCTCGAACTTCTTCTGGTACCTCAAGGACCCGGCCGGCAACTTCTCCGAGTACTTCGCCGACATGGACTGCATCGTCGACGACCACCTGTGGACCCCGCGCGTCTGGGAGGACGTCCGCGCGCTCTACAACTGGGGTCCGCCCGTGCCGCCGTCCTTCCTCCACCCCGAAGACCTCGCCGCCCTCATGACCGGCGCCCACGACGCGAACTGACGGGAGCGCGAGCATGCACACGAGCGAGACCACCGGCACCCCCCACGCCGATCCCCGGCACGCGACCACGTCCGATGCGGCCACGCCGTACGCGCCCACTCCGCACGCCGACGCACCGACCCTCTACGACGTGCTGATCGTCGGCGCGGGACCCGTCGGCCTCACCACGGCCCTCCAGCTCGCCGCCCGGGGCCGCCGGGTCGGCGTGGTCGAGCGCTGGCCCCGCCCCTACCCCCTGCCGCGCGCGGTCGTCTTCGACCACGAGGTCGCCCGCATCCTCGCCTCGCTCGGCCTGGCGGACGTCCTGCCGACCCTCAGCGAGCCCGCGGAGGACTACGAGTGGCGGAACGGCAAGGGCGAGACCCTGCTGCGTCTCGCCTTCGACGACACCAGCCACTCCGGCTGGCCCTTCATGAACATCTTCACCCAGCCCCGGCTCGAAGCCGCCCTGGAGGCCCGCGCCCACGCCGTCCCCGGCATCGACATCCTGCGCGGCTGGGAAGCCGTCGACCTTGCCGAAGAACGTACGGGCGTGCGGCTCACCGTCGCCGAGAGCGCCGGTGACCGCCCCCTCCGCCACGACGGCGTACGGGAACACCGCACGCTGCGAGCCGCGTACGTCGTCGGCTGCGACGGCGCGAACAGCTTCGTACGCTCGCGCATGCGGACGCCGATGACGGACCTGGGCTTCCAGTACGACTGGCTCGTGCTCGACGTCGTCCCGCACGACCGGGGCCGCGCGTGGTCCCCCCGCAACCTCCAGTTGTGCGATCCGGCGCGGCCGAGCACCGTCGTGTCCGGCGGGCCGGGCCGCCGACGGTGGGAGTTCATGCGGCTGCCCGGTGAGACGATCACGGAGCTGAACCGGGCCGAGACCGCCTGGCGCCTCCTCGCCGACTGGGACCTGCACCCCGGCAACGCCACCTTGGAGCGGCACGCCGTCTACACCTTCCAGGCGCGCTGGGCCGACAACTGGCGCGAAGGACGGCTCCTGATCGCCGGGGACGCCGCTCACCAGATGCCTCCGTTCGCCGGCCAGGGCATGTGCTCGGGCATCCGGGACGCCGCCAACCTCGCCTGGAAGCTCGACCTCGTCCTGGCCGGCCACGCCGACGGGGACCTCCTCGACACGTATACCGCCGAACGCTCCCAGCACCTGCGGCACGCCATCGAGCTCTCCGTGCATCTGGGCCGGATCATCTGCGAGCCGGATCCCGCGGCGGCTGCCGACCGCGACGCCCGGATGCTCGCCGACCAGCGGTCCCGCCGCGACCCGCTGGCGGGCCTGCCGCCCCAGACGCTCACCGGGGGAGTCGTCCTGCGCGGTGCCGACGGAGCCCCGGCGGGGCCGGCGGGCGAACTCGGCCGGCAGGGACGGGTGCGCTTCCGCGGCCGCACGGGGCTGTTCGACCAGGTGGTCGGCACCGGCCTCACCCTCCTGGCGGTCGAGGACCCGCGGCGTGCGCTCGACGTCGGCACGGTCGCGTGGTGCGAGCGGCTCGGGATGCGTCTGCTGAGGATCACCGACACCCCGACGGACGACGGCCAGGACGACGTCCTGGACATCGACGGAACGTATCGTCGGTACCTGTCGAACGCCGGGCAGCGGGCCGTGCTCCTCCGTCCCGACCACTACGTCTTCGGTGGGGCGGCACACATGGACGACGTGCCCGGTCTGATGACCGCCTTCCGGGACGGACTGATCCCCGCCCGGGACCCCGCCCGCGCCCGGGACCGCGCCCGCCAGGTCCGGTGAACCGCCTCGCCGACGAGGTGGCCCCCCTGCTGGAGGGAACGGCACGCACCCGAACCCCGACCATCCCACGACGGAGGCACGGCTCATGACTCGACGATGGCTCCTGCGGCTCCGGCCGGACCCGCACCGTACGGTCGAGCCGGCCCTGCCGCCGGCTGTCGTCGAGGCCGCCGCCGAAGCCCTCGGCACGGGACCGGTCGGTTGGGCGGTGCAGACCGCCGAGGCGATCGCGACCGACATCCTCGACCAGGTCCCCGAACACGGGGGCGGCCGGGGCCCGGTGAGCACCCTGCGCCGGTCGACCGAGTCGGCCGTCCTGGCCGCCCTGCGTCTGCTGGTGTCTCCGTCTCCGTCTCCGTCTCCGTCGTCGCAGCCGTCACCGTCGTCGCGGTCGTCGCGCCGCGTCGCGGACCTGACCGACGAGACGCTGGAAGGGTGCCGCGAGTTCGCCCGGCGCGGCATCACGCTCGACCAGGTGCTGCGGGGCGTACGGCTCGGGCACGCCCGGCTGGCGCACGAGCTCGCCGCCGCGATCGAGGAACACGTCCCCGCCGAGGAGCGCCTGGCCGAGCTGCGCCGGGTCAACGACCTGCTGTTCGCCTACGCCGACAGCCACGCCGGCATGATGGCCGAGGAATACGTCACCGAACGCGACCGCTGGCGCGGCAGCGGCGAAGCCGCCCGCCGGGCGATCGTCGACGACGTACTCGCCGGCCGGCCCGTGGACACGCGGAACGCCACGCGGCGCCTGCGCTACGACCTCTCCCGCACCCACCTCGCCGCCGTCCTGTGGTGCGACGACACCGACGGCGGGCTCACGGCGGCGGAACGGCTGCACCGGACGGCCCTGGCGATGAGCCGCGCCATGGCGGCGGCCGGCGTCCTGCTCGTCCCCGCCGACAACACGACCGCCTGGGTCTGGTTCGCCGTCGCGGCGGAGGACGCTCCCGCCCGGGGCGGGTACCCGCGGGACCTGCGGGACCGTCTCGACCGGCCCCGGGGCGTACGAGCGGCCCTGGGCCCGCCGGCCGCCGGCCCGCAGGGAATGCGGCGCAGCCATCTGGGCGCCCTCCAGGCGGCGCGCGTCGCACCCGCCACGGGGCAGTGGCTGTGCGACTACCACGACGTCCGCCTGGCGGCCCTGGTGACGGCAGAGCCCGAACACGCCCGGTGGTTCGTCCACGAGGTCCTCGGCCCGCTGGCCTCGGAGGGGGACAGGGTGCGGGAACTGCGCGAGACCCTGCGCGTCTACCTCGCGGAGGAGCGGAGCCTGCGCGCCGCGGCGGACCGTCTGCACGTGGCCCGCAACACCGTCACCTACCGCGTCAAGCGCGCCGAGGAACTGCTGCCGGCCGCCCTGACACCGGTCGCCTCGCTCGAACTGCGCGTGGCCCTGGAGATCGCCGAGCACCTCCCGAAACCGGCTGACCGGCACCGGCCTTGACCGCGCCGGCCACGCGGTCCCGGCCCCCCACTGGTGCGTAGCCGCCCGGGCCGGTCACGGCATCCAGCCGGCGACCACCCGCTCCGCCACCGAGAAGACCGTCCCGCAGTCCGGGCAGGCCGCTCGCCCGAACAGGTACGGCACACCGCGGGCCAGGCTCTCCTGCCCGTCCGCCCGCGCTCGTGTGAACAGCCTCCGCGGCAGCCCCTCCAGGTCTCGGTCGCGCGCCGGCCGGAGCGGCGCCTTCTCCACTCCGGGCGACGCGGGGTCACCGCTGCAACTGAAGGAGCCGCCGCCCTGGCCGAACACGATGAAGAGGTCGACACCGCAGTACGGGCAGTCGACCTCGTACTCCCCGCTCAACAGACCGTCCAGGCAGCGGTCCCAGATCTCGACGCCCTCGAAGGACAGCAGCGCCTGCAGCAGGTTCACGTACTCCTCCGCCTCGGCCACCCGCCCAAGGCGCCGATCGGTGAGAGCGTGCAGCACCCCGACCGGGGCCGCGTACACCGTCAGAGGGCTGTCGGGCTCCGACGATCCGGGCGCACAGGCCGCGATCGCTCCGGCCGCCAGCAGCACCCAGTCCAGGTCCTCGTCCTGCGCGCGGGCGGTCGCGATCCCGGCCAGACGCGGGAGAGCCGCGTAACTGGCGGTGAAGGCCGTGTCCAGTTGAGGACACAGATGATCCATCACCTCGGACCACACGCCGCTCGGGTCGTCCTCGAACCGGTCCAGGAGTTCAGGCACGTGTTCCGCGGAACCACACGCGTCCGTCAGCGTCGACCACTCCGTCATGCCTCGGTCCCACCTTTCAGGCGGGCGATCTCCGTGGCGCCCTCCCAGACGCCCTCCCGCTCAAGACGCTCCACCAGGTCCGGCGACGCCGCCACCAGACCTCCCGCCGGCTCACCGCCGGTGGCGCCGGACGCGCACGCCTGGCAGAGGTAGTCGAAGGTGCGCTGCCCCGGGTGAAAGGCCCTCCAGTAGGCGCCGCTTGCCGCGGCACGGTGCTCACATGCTCCCCGGGCGTCACGGTGGGCCCATCGGGGTATCGCGATCGACATGCCGCCGACCCTATCCGCCTGCCCGGAGGTGAGGCGTTGTCAGTGGCCGCGCGTATGTTGTGATCACCCCGCTGAACAGCGGCGGGAGTGCGGCGGGGGAGCCGGCCGCGAGGTGGCGCACGGGCGGGGGAGAGTGGCATGGGTTCGATCAGTACGTGGCAGGCGGTCGGGGGGTACGAGGTGGCGGTCGACGCCTGGAGCGGGCCCCGGCCGGTGCTTCGTTGGCGCAGCGCCGCGGGGCGCGAGCTGAAGAGGCCGCCTGCCGCGCTCAAGGACGAGCCGCGGGTGCGGGAGCTCGGCGCGCTGGCCGGCTGGATCGGGGACCACGCCGCGCAGGCGCTGACGACCGTCGAGCGGTGGATGACGCGGTCCCTGCCGGTGCCCGCCGCGCTGATCCGGCAGGTGTGGCCCGACCCCTGCTGGCGGCGCGTTCTGCGGTACGCGGTGGTCGCACCGTGCGGCGGGCCCGGCGAGGTCCCGGGCGCACCGGACGTGCGGCGCGCCGGAGTTCTCACCGGCGTCGCGGCGGGCGAGGACGGCGCGCTGCTGGTCACCGGACTCGACGGGGACCGTGAGCTGGACGCCCCCCTCGTCGTGATCCCGCACCCGGCGCTCCTCGACCCGCGCGGTACGGGGCTGCTCGCGGCCTGGCGGAAGCTGCTGGAGACGCTGGGCGGGGAGCAGGGCGTCGAACAGTTGCACCGCGCCGTGTACGCGCGGCCGGACTGCTCGCCGGCACCGGGGGAGTGGGGCGCCCCGCACGGGCTCACCGTCTTCGGCGGCGCCTGTTTCCCCTCAGGGGCCCACTTCGAGCGGGTGGTGAACCGCTTCGGCGGCCGGATCGACGGAGAGACGGCCCGGTTCGGCCTCGGCCACGGCGGCCGGACCTACCGCATGGCGGCCGGCCTGCGCTATCAGGGCCCCCTCGCCCCGGTCGACCTGCGCAACTTCTCGTTCGCCGAGTGCCCGGCAGGGCACGGCGTCGGGGCGTACGACGCGGTGCCGCCGCCCGTCTGGTCCGAGGGGATCAGAGCGATGGCGGCCCTCTACGACGAGCGGGACCCCACGGAGAGCGCCCGCGCCGACGCTCGGGCGGCCGACAGCGCCGACGCGTATCAGTCCTTCCTCGTCGCCTGCGCTCGATACGCCGCCGAGGGCGCACCGCGTGCGGCCTCGCCGCCGCCCACGCCCGACGACGAGCGGCGACTCCTCGACGCGGGCGCGGTGCTGCCCGGTGCCCCCGAGGGCGCCGACGAGGAAGCGCTGACCGCGCGCCGCTACGCCTGGCCGCTTCTGGCGGAGGACGGCGACGGCTTCGTCCGGCTGCTCACCCCGCGTACGGTCTCGGCGCAGGACGCGGTGGCGCGTGCCCTGGGCCTGGAGCCCGACGCGGGCGACCCCGTGCCGGTCGGCCGCGTCCCGGTACGGCGCCTGGACTTCCTCTCCCGGGTCTGCGGGGCCCACCCCGAGCTCGTACGGGAGGCGATGGGGCTGCTCCCCGCCTTCCAGAGCTGCGCGAAGACAGCCCTGACGAAGCCCGGACGCGCCGCGAACCAGTTGCGGGCCGGCCTGAAGAAGGTGACGGCGGCGCACCCCGAGCTCCTGCCCTACGCGCTGGACGAGGGTGCACGGATCATCGCGGAGGCGGGCAGCACCGCGATGGCCAGGACGCTCTACACGCAGGCGAGAGGCGCCGAGAAGCGGACCGGGGCTGTCGACGAGGCCGTCCTGCGGGACCTCGTGGCGGAGTTCACCGAGCTGGGCGTGGTCGACCCGACGGGGCTCGCGCGCTACCGGGACGACCTCGCCGCGCGCACCTCGCCGCAGGAGGCGCACGAGGCGTACCGGCACCTCGTCCTGGAGTGGTGCCGCACAAGGAGCGGCATCGGGAGGAGCGGTCTCGGGAACGGAGGCGGCTCCGCCCCGGACGGCGTCCCCGGCGAACCGGGGCGCGAACTGCCCGCCTCCTTCGCGGTCGAGCTGGCCAAGGGCTCGGCCCGGTGCTCTCCACCGTCGACGCCACCAAGGGCGCCGCCGCCAACTGGGTCACCAAGGTCCTCACCAAGCTCGC
>NZ_JBEXQW010000060.1:0-45169 GCF_040612775.1 Streptomyces sp. NPDC006339 | reverse complement strand
GTGAGGGGCGGGCCGTCGACGACCGAGATCCGCCACAGGGGGTCGATCATCGCGGAGCCGCGTTCCACCACGAGGTGACGCTGCGCGTGATGAGGCAACCGTCCGTCGCACCACCGGCATATCCGCTTACGTTCTTCCCGCTGCGGGTCACCGGACCGAACGGTGACCGCCGTCACGGGAGAACGGGGGTGTGCTCATGCGGATCGGACTGCTCACAGAGGGTGGCTACCCGTACGCCTCGGGTGAGTCCGGGCTCTGGTGCGACCGGCTCGTCCGCGGGCTCGCCCCCCACGAGTTCGACATCTACGCCCTCGGCCATGACGCCCGCCGGGAGGCCGGCGACCGGGTGCCGCTCCCGCCCAACGTGCGCAGCGTGCGCACCGCCGGCCTCGGGCCCCGAGACCATGACGGACGGGACTACGGGCGGCCCTACGGGGGGGATTACGGGCGTGGTCACGGGCGTGGCCACGGGCGTGGGCTCGGCCGCCGCGAACGGCGCCGTTTCGAGGCCGCGTTCCGGGACCTCGTCGACGGCATCTGCGCCGAACCGGGCGCCGCGCCCACCGCCGGCGACGAGGCCGGCGAGCGGTTCGCCGCCGGTCTCTACGGACTCGCCGAACTCGCCCGCGACCACGGTGGACTGCCCACCGCGCTCCGCTCCGAGTCCGCCGTCCGCATCCTGGAGTCCGCCTGCCGCGCCCCCGGCGCCCGTCGCGCCGTCGCCGCCGTCACCGTCCCCGACCAGCTCGCCTTCACCGAACAGTTGGAGCGCGCCCTGCGCCCGCTCTCCCTCCCCTGGTACGGCGAGGAGGACGACCCGGACGCCACGGGCCCGGACGGAGCGGGCGGAGCGGGCGGCCTCGGCCTCGTCGACCTCTGCCACGCGGCCTCCGCCGGCGCGGCCGCCCTTCCGGGCCTGCTGGCCAAACGCTTCTTCGGTACCCCGCTGCTCGTCACGGAGTACGGCGTCCAGCTCCGCGCCCACTACCTCGCCGCCACCGGCGCCTCCCTCGCCACTCCCGTACGCGCCCTGCTCGCCGCCTTCCACGGACGGCTCGCCGGCGAGGTCTACCGGCAGGCGGCCCTGCTCACCCCCGGCAACACCCATGCCCGCCGCTGGCAGGAGAGGTGCGGCGCCGACCGCTCCCGGCTCCGCACCGTCTACCCCGGCATGGACGCCGAACGGTTCGCCGAGGTCGGCGAGGACGAGGAGAGCGGCGACCCGGCGACCCTCGTCTGGATCGGCCGGGTCGAGCCCGCCAAGGACCTCGTCGCCCTGCTCCACGCCTTCGCCGAGGTGCGGCGCCGACAGCCCGACGCCCGGCTGAGGATCATCGCCGCGCCGGTCCGCGAACCGGGCGCCGCCGCCTATCTGGCGCACTGCCGGGGCCTCGCCGAACAGCTCTTCCCCGACGAGGCGGCGGGCCGGCACGCCGTCGGCGAGAACCCCGTCTCCTTCGAGGAACTCGGCGGACCCGAGGCCCCCACGCTGGAGGACGCCTACGCCGCCGGCGCGGTCGTCGTCCTCTCCAGCGTCGTCGAGGGCTTCCCGGTCGGCCTGGTCGAGGCGATGTTCTGCGCCCGGGCCACCGTCTCCACGGACGTCGGCGCGGTCGTCGAGGTCATCGGCGGCACCGGACTCGTCGTGCCCCCGCGCAACCCCAAGGCGCTCGCGGACGCCTGCCTCGCCCTTCTGCGCGACCCCGAGCGCCGGTACCGGCTCGGCGCGGCGGCCCGCGCCCGCGCCCTGGAACTGTTCACCGTGGAGCAGAACCTCGCCGCGTTCCGCGGCATCTACCTCGAACTTCTCTCCCACTCGCCGGTCCGCCGCCGGGTCACCAGCGGCGTGCCCTTCGCCCACCCGGCCGAGGCCCACCTGCCCGGCATCTGGGCGGACCAGCCGGTCACCGCCGCGGCCGGCGCGGGAGACCCCGATGCCTGAAGGAGGCACATCCATGCGCGGCCCCGCCGCCCCCACCAGCCCCGGCCCCTGGGACTCGCGCTCCGAGGCCCTGCTCAAGGCCCCGGCACTCGCGCCGGCCGGCCCCGGCGCCCCTGCCGAAGCGATTCAGCAGCCGGACACCGCCCCCCGGCGACCGGATCCCGCGCCCGCCCCGGCGCCTGCCGCGCCACCTGCGTCCGCCCCGGCTCCGGTCTCCGCCGGCGCGGTCACGGCAGGTGCACCGGCTCCTGCCTCTACCTCTGCCTCGGCTTCCGCCCCGCCCTCCGCCTCCGGGACGGCCGCGCCACCTGCGTCCGCCCCGGCTCCGGTCTCCGTCCCGGGCTCTGCCCTCGCCTCCGCCCCGGCTCCCGCCTCCGCGTCCCCCGCAGGCGGGCTGCGGGCCCGGCGTGGGCCCGCCGACCCCGTCAAGGCCCTGATGCACCGTCACCGCGACCTGTGCGAGCGGGCCGTCGACGCGCTGGAGATCGCCGCCGGACTGGAGGCGCACGGGGTGACCGACCGCACCGCCGCCCGCTTCCGGCACCGGGACGTCTTCTCCCTCGCCGAGGAGCTCTACGCCCGCGTGCCCCGCGGCGCCGGCACACCCACCCGGACCGGCCCCGACCCGGCGGCCGGCACCCGGCTCGGGGTCTGGGCGCTCGCCGCCTGCGCCCCCGGCGCCGTCGCCGCCCTCGCCACCGCCGGACTCGCCCTCGCCACGGGGACACTCCGCCTCGTCGTGGGCGCCCTCGGGGCCCTCGGCCTGGCCGCCGCGCTGCTCCTCGCCGCCCGCCGCGGCCCGCTGCGCGCCACCGCCCGCGGTACGGCCGCGCCGCTGTGGACCCTGGGGCTGCTCGGCTACGCGGCCGTCGGTGACGGGTTCCTCGATCAGGTGCTCACCGGCGGACCGGACACGGCACCCGCACTCGTCACCGTCCTCGACGGCCCCGCCGAGGGCGGCTGGGCCTTCGACACCGGACCGCTCCTCGCGCTGGCCCTCTCCGTCGCCCCCGCCGCCTGGTGCGCCCGCCTCTTCGCGGCCGGCGCCCGCCGCAGGCTCGCCGCGAGCCGCGGCCTGGACGACTTCGCGGCGGGCACCCGCCCCCTGCTCCTCGGGACGGTCGCCCTCCACCTCGCCGCGCTCACCGGGCTGCTCGCCCTCACCGGCTTCCACCCGGGCGCGCTCGCCCTCGGCACCCTGCTCCTGGTCGCCCGGCTGCTCGCCGTCCACGGCTTCCCCGACGTCGCCTCCGGCGCCCTCGCCGCCGCCTGCGCGGCCGAGGCCCTCGCCCTCTCCTGCGTCCTCACCGCCCGCCTGCCGGGCTTCGAGGCCCTCGGCACCCCGGTCCGCGCGCTCGTCGACCTGGCGGGACCCGCGGCCGTACCCACGCTGATCTGCGGCGGCGCGGCCCTCGCCCTGCTCGTCCACGCCACCGGGGCGCTCTCCCGCGCCTCGGCCCACGCCGGCACCCGCCCGCCCGCATGAGGCCCTCCCCATGCCCCCCCACGCATGACCCCCCACGCATGACCCCCAAGCCTGACCCGCCCCGGCGCACCCGCGGAGCCGACGCCGCGGGCAC
This sequence comes from Streptomyces sp. NPDC006339, assembly GCF_040612775.1. Lineage (NCBI taxonomy): Bacteria > Bacillati > Actinomycetota > Actinomycetes > Kitasatosporales > Streptomycetaceae > Streptomyces > Streptomyces sp. NPDC006339. Next base: position 41,647 of record NZ_JBEXQW010000060.1, on the reverse strand, counting down.
GCCCGCCCGTGATCCCTCCCAAGGAGACGAAAGAGACATGACGCCCCAACCCCACGCCACGGCCGGTCGGCACGAAGGGGGCGCACGATGAGGGTGCTGCTGCTCGGAGCCAACGGATTCATCGGCCGCTTCGTCGCCGACCGACTCCTCGCCGACCCGGCGGTGCACCTCACCGCCCTCGGCCGCGGCGACGACGCCGACGTCCGGTTCGACCTCGCCACCGGCAGCCCCGGCGCGCTGACCCGGTTCCTCGACGCCGTCCACCCCGGAGTCGTCGTCAACTGCGCCGGAGCCACCCGCGGCGGCGCCCGCGACCTGACCCGGCACAACACCGTCGCCGTCGCCACCGTCTGCGAGGCCCTGCGCCGCAGCGGCTGCGGCGCCCGCCTGGTCCAGGTCGGCTGCGCCTCCGAGTACGGGCCCAGCCAGCCCGGCTCGTCCACCGCGGAGGACGCGGTGCCCCGCCCCGGCGGCCCGTACGGCGTGTCCAAGCTGGCCGCGACCGAGCTCGTCCTCGGCTCCGGCCTGGACGCGGTCGTGCTGCGGGTCTTCTCGCCGGTCGGCCCCGGCACCCCGGCCGGCTCCCCGCTCGGCCGGCTCGCCGAGGCCATGCGCCGGGCCATGCAGGCCGGTGACGGCGAGCTGAAGCTCAGCGGCCTCGGCGTGCAGCGCGACTTCGTCGACGTCCGCGACGTGGCCAGGGCCGTGCACGCCGCCTCGCTGTCCGCCGCCCAGGGCGTGGTCAACATCGGCACCGGCCGGGCCGTGAAGCTCCGCGACGCCGCCGCCGTCCTGGCCCGCGTCGCCGGATACGGCGGCCAGCTCCACGAGCTGGACGGTCCGCCGCCGCGCCCGATGATCGGTGCCCCGCGCTCCGAGGCCACCATCGCCGAACAACTGGCCGCCGCCCCCTACCCGTACCCGGACGGCTGCGGACCCTGGCAGCAGGCCGACGTCCGCACCGCGCGCGACCGGCTCGGCTGGCGGCCCCGGATCAACCTGGAGGAGTCCCTGGCCGACATCTGGATGGAGGCGGCATGCCGCATCTGACCACCGCGGGGACCGTCACCGAGACCGGCCTCGGCGTGCCGGGGTACGCGCATCCGCTGCTCGCCCCCGTCGAATGGGCCGAACTCACCCGCCCCGGGACGCCCGTCCACTGGGTCGTCCTCAATGTGGCCGAGGGGCCGGGCGACCGGCCCGACCCGCACTGCCTGGAGGCGGCGGGCCGGCTCCGCAACGCGGGCGTCAGGGTGCTCGGCCACCTCGACCTGCGGCACGGCTCCCGGCCCTTCGGCGAGCTCGTCGCGGACGCCCAGCGCTTCCTCGACTGGTACAAGGTCGACGGCTACTACCTGGACCGCTGTCCCGCGGACCGGACCGACCTGCCCGGCGTGCGCCGCACCGCCGCCACGCTGGAGGCGCTCCGGGAGGGCGAGGTCCACCTCGTCCTGGGGCACGGCACCCATCCGTACCCGGGCTACGCCGAGGCCGCCGACCAGCTCGTCACCTTCTCCGGCGCCTGGACCGACTACCGCTGGTCACAGGTGGCGGAGTGGACGGCCGAATACCCGGCGGGGAAGTTCGCCCACCTCGTCCACGGGGTGCCCCGCACCCACCTGGAGGAGGCCCTGCGGATCGCCCGCTGGCAGGGGGCGGGCACGGTCTTCATGACCGACCGCCGGGGCCGTCCCGGACAAAGCGACCAATTCCACACGCTGCCCGGCTACTGGGACGAAATCGTCTCGCAGATCGGACGGGGTGTCTCGGAATGAGAAGGGGCGTGGCAGTGTTACGGGAAGAACAACCGTCTTCATGACATCCCGACCAGCAGTATTGATGAGGTCTCCGTGTCGCTGCCACCCCTGGTCGAGCCGGCTGCCGAGCTCACCGTAGACGAGGTCCGCAGGTACTCCCGCCACCTGATCATCCCGGACGTCGGGATGGACGGTCAGAAGCGTCTGAAGAACGCCAAGGTGCTCTGTGTGGGCGCCGGCGGCCTCGGCTCCCCGGCGCTGATGTATCTGGCCGCCGCCGGTGTGGGCACCCTCGGCATCGTGGAGTTCGACGAGGTCGACGAGTCGAACCTCCAGCGTCAGATCATCCACAGCCAGGCCGACATCGGCCGGTCCAAGGCGGAGTCGGCGCGCGACAGCGTGCTCGGCATCAACCCGTACGTGAACGTGATCCTTCACGAGGAGCGGCTCGAGGCCGACAACGTGATGGACATCTTCAGCCAGTACGACCTGATCGTCGACGGCACGGACAACTTCGCGACCCGCTACCTGGTCAACGACGCCTGCGTGCTGCTGAACAAGCCGTACGTGTGGGGCTCCATCTACCGCTTCGACGGCCAGGCATCGGTCTTCTGGTCCGAGTACGGCCCCTGCTACCGCTGCCTCTACCCGGAGCCCCCGCCGCCGGGCATGGTCCCCTCCTGCGCCGAGGGCGGCGTCCTGGGCGTGCTGTGCGCGTCCATCGGCTCCATCCAGGTCACCGAGGCCATCAAGGTCCTCGCGGGTGTCGGCGAGCCGCTGGTCGGCCGCCTGATGATCTACGACGCCCTGGAGATGCAGTACCGCCAGGTCAAGGTCCGCAAGGACCCCGACTGCGCGGTCTGCGGCGAGAACCCGACCGTCACCGAGCTCATCGACTACGAGGCGTTCTGCGGCGTCGTGTCCGAGGAGGCCCAGGAGGCGGCGCTCGGCTCCACGATCACTCCCAAGCAGCTCAAGGAGTGGATCGACGACGGCGAGGCCATCGACATCATCGACGTCCGCGAGCAGAACGAGTACGAGATCGTCTCGATCCCGGGCGCCCGCCTGATCCCGAAGAACGAGTTCCTGATGGGCAACGCCCTCCAGGACCTCCCCCAGGACAAGCGGATCGTCCTGCATTGCAAGACGGGTGTCCGCAGTGCGGAAGTCCTCGCCGTGCTCAAGTCCGCGGGCTTCGCGGACGCGGTGCACGTCGGCGGCGGCGTGATCGGCTGGGTCAACCAGATCGAGCCCGAGAAGCCGATCTACTAGGCGTTCCCGGTCAGACCGATCAGGCCCGGTCACAACCGGTCGCCGTCGGTCGTCACCGCCGGTCGGCACCGGTCGTACGGTGAAGGGCCCGGACCTCGCAGGAGGTCCGGGCCCTTCCGTGTTCCGCTACGAACAGGTCGTGCCGTACGCCGGGACCTCGCCGTCCAGGAAGTAGGCGTCGACCGTCCGCGTGGCGCACGCCGACGTGCCGTACGCCCCGTGCCCCTCGCCCTTGTGGGTGACGAGCACCCCGACCCCGTCGCCGAGCTCCTTCGCCATCTTCTCGGCGCCCTCGTACGGGGTGGCCGGATCGCCCGTCGTGCCGACGACCAGGATCGGGGCGGCGCCGGGCGCGCTCGCGTCGACGTCCGTGGTCTCGCCCTTCACCGGCCACTGCGCGCACCAGCCGGCGGTGTCCCAGGCCAGATAGGCGCCGAAGACGGGGGAGAGGCGGCGGAACTCCGGCAGCAGCGCCCGCGCCTGGGCCGCGGTCGGCCGCTCGGCCGAGTCGGCGCAGGAGATGGCCCGCTGGGAGTGCGACTGCGTCGCGTAGTGGCCGCTCTCGTCCCGGTCGTTGTACCAGTCGGCGAGCCGGAGCAACCGGGTGCCGTCACCCCGCTCGGCCTCCGCCAGAGCCTGCGTCAGCAGGGGCCAGTTGCCCTGCCCGTACAGCGTCACCGCGATCCCGGTGGTCGCCAGGCCCTCGGTGAGCCGCCGTTCGCCGACCCGCAGCGGCTCCCGGTCCAGCTTCCGCAGCAGTCGGGCGATCCGCTCGGTGCCGGCCTTCGGATCCTGGCCGGTGGACTTCAGATAGTTGTCGAGGGCACGCTGGAAGCCGATCGTCTGGTTGCGGGCGTGCCCGGCGGTGTCGGCGGTCGGGTCGACGACCGCGTCGAGGACGAGCCGGCCGACGCCCGCCGGGAAGAGGTGGGCGTAGGCGGCGCCGAGCTCCGTGCCGTACGACATGCCGAAGTAGTGCAGCTTCTCGTCGCCGAGGACCTGCCGGATCAGGTCCAGGTCGCGGGCCGTGTCGGTGGTCCTGGTGTGCGGGAGGACGGTGCCGGAGCGGCGGGCGCAGCCGGCGGCGAAGTCGGCGTTGTCCTTCAGGAAGGCGGCCTCCTCGGCGGGCGTGTCCGGGGTCGGGTCGACCGTCTTCTCGGCGGCGTCCTGGGCGGCGTCGTCGCGGCAGACCACGCCCGCGCTGCGGCCGACGCCGCGCGGATCGAAGGAGACCAGGTCGTAGCGTTCGCCCAGCTTCGCGTACTCCTGCGCGGCGCGCGGCAGGGTCTCGACACCCGAGGCGCCGGGGCCGCCGAAGTTGAAGAGCAGCGAGCCGATGCGCCGCTCGCGGTCGGTGGCCTCCTTGCGGACGAGGGCGACCGGGATGGTCGCGCCATCAGGCTTCGCGTGGTCGAGCGGGACGGTGACGGTCGCGCAGCGCCAGTCGGAGCCGGGCCGCTGCCCGCCGTCGGGCGCGGCGCAGGGCTTCCAGTCGGGTCGCTGCCCGGTCAGGGAGGCGGGCAGGGCCGAGTCCCCGGAGCCCCCGGGGGCCGAGGAGGCGGACGCGCGGGGCGGGGCGGCGGCGCCGGTCGTGGCGGGCGCGGGCGGGGTGCCGCCGCCGGAGCTCGTACAGCCCGCCGTGAGCAGTCCCGTGAGCGCTCCCGCGAGGGCGAGCCCCGCCCCCTTGCGTATGAGTCCGCTGCCGCTCGCCATGGCGCCCCCCGTGATCCGTTCCGGAGGGCCATCGTAGGCACCGCCCCGGCCCCCCGCGGTCCGACGCCCACCGTCTGCGGACCGCGTCTGCCAACCGGCCGTCTACCGGTCGTCTAGCGGCAGACGGTCCCGCTCGTCGGCACCTTGCCGTCCAGGAGGTACGCGTCGGTCGCCGCCTTCACGCACCGGTTGCCGCTGTTGTAGGCGCCGTGCCCCTCGCCGCGGTAGGTGAGCTCCACGCCGACGCCCTTCCCGAGGGCGTTCACCATCGAGCGGGTGCCCTCGTACGGGGTGGCCGGGTCGCCCGTCGTGCCGATGACCAGGATCGGGGCCGAGCCGGCCGCCGAGACGTCCGGGTGGTCCCAGGCGCCCGGCACCGGCCAGGAGGAGCAGCCGGTGAGGGCCCAGCCCATGAAGTCGCCGAAGACGGGGGAGACCTCGCGGAACCTCGGCAGCCGCTCCTTGGCCTGGCTGAGGGTGTAGCGCTCCTTGTAGTCCACGCAGTTGATGGCGGTGTTGGCGGACTGGATGTTGCTGTAGACGCCGTTCTGGTTGCGGCCGTTCATGGAGTCCGACAGGGCGAGCAGCAGGGCTCCGTTGCCGCCGTCGGCCTCGTCCAGGCCCTGCTCCAGATAGGGCCAGTACTCCTTGGAGTACAGGGCCTGAGCGATGCCGTTCGTCGCCTGGGTCTGGGTGAGCCGCCGGTCGCCGATGCCCTCGATCGGCTTCTTGTCGAGGGAGGCGAGCAGCTCGGTGACGAACCGCTCGATCTCGGCGACGGAGGAGCCGGGCAGGGTGCACTGGTCGCCGCGGGCCAGACAGTCCTTCGCGAAGTTGTCCAGCGCGAGCTGGAAGCCCTTCGCCTGGCCGAGGGCTCCCGCCTCCACGCCGGCCGACGGGTCGACCACGGCGTCGAACACGGCGCGGCCCACCTTCGAGGGGAAGAGATGGGCGTAGACGCCGCCGAGTTCCGTGCCGTACGAGATGCCGAAGTAGTGGAGCTTGTCGTCGCCGAGGACCCGGCGCATCAGGTCCATGTCGCGGGCGGCGTTCTCGGTGCCGAGGTGGGGGAGCCGCTCGCCCGAGTCCTTCTCGCAGCCGTCCGTGTACTTCTGCCGCGCGTCGGACAGGGCCCGCTCCTCGGCCGCGTCGTCGGGCATGAAGTCCAGCGCGTAGTAGGCGTCGAGCTCCTTGTCGGTAGCGCACTCCACGGGCGCGCTGCGGCCGACGCCGCGCGGGTCGAAGGAGACCAGGTCGTAGCGGGAGCGCAGCGTCTCGAACTTCTCGGCGAAGCCCGGCAGGCCGTTGACGCCGGAGGCGCCGGGGCCGCCGAAGTTGAACACGAGGGAGCCGATCCGCCGGCTCCGCTCCCGGGCCTTCGCCCGGATGAGGGCCAGGTCGACGGTCTCCCCGTCGGGCTCGGCGTAGTCGAGCGGCGCGGTCAGGAAGCCGCACTCCCACGGCGCCCCGCCGGGCAACGGCGACGGGGCGGGCCCGCCGCCCTCCGCCGCGGACGGCGGCCGGCACGGCGACCACTCCACCTTCTGCGCCGCGAGCCTGTCGAGCCCGGACGGCCCGCCGGTCTCGGGAGCCGCCTCCTTCCCCCCGTCGTCGGAGCACCCGGCGGTCAGCAGCAGGGCGGCGGTCGCGGTGGACAGAACGGCACGCTTGGCGACGGAGATCGACATGTCCCCATCGTCGGCCGCCCGGGTGCCCCCCGCGCGGGCGGAGGGCCATGCGGGTGGCCCGCGCCGCCCCGCGGCCGCCCGGCGTCGCGCGACCGCCGCTCGGGGAGGGCCGCTGGGCGTGGGGCCGCGGGGTTTACGCGCGGGGGCGCCGCCCCGGGCTCCCCGCGAGGTTCACCGCCCCGCCCCCCGCGAGGCCCGCCGCCCCGGGCTCCCCGTGAGGTTCACCGCCCCGGCTCCTGCGAGGCCCGCCGTCCCGGGCTCCCCGTGAGGCCGGGGCGGGCGCCCTGGACCGGGAGCGCGGCCCGGGCGCCCCGGGCCCCCGTGAGGCCCGCCGGGCGCCCCTGGCGGGGCCGCTGCCCCGTCTCCGTACGGGACGACGAGCGCCCGAGCGGGACTCGGCGACCCGGGGAGCCCCGCCCGCCGAAGCCGCCCGGCCCGGCTGCCTAGAGCGCTTCCCGCCTGGTCAGCCAGTTGAAGCAGAGCCAGCCCGGCAGGACCGGCAGCCACAGGGTCAGCAGGCGGTAGAGGAGCACGGCCGGGGTGGCGACCTCCAGGGGGAGGTGGCCCACCGTGACCAGGCCGACGGTGAGCGCGCCCTCGACCGCGCCGATGCCGCCGGGGGTCGGGGCCGCCGAGCCGAGCGCGTTGCCCGCGAGGAAGACCACGGCCACGCTCGCGAAGCTGATCGTCGCCTCGCCGTGCCCGAAGGCGCGGATCGAGGCGTCCAGGCACATCACGAACGCGCCGGTCAGCAGCAGCATGCCGCCGATGCCGGTGATCAGCTTCATCGGCCGCTGGAGCACGTCCAGCATGCGCGGCACCACGCCCGCGAACAGCGAGCGCAGCCGGGTCGACACGAACTTCCGCATGAAGGGGATCGCCGTCACCACGAGCACCAGCACCGCGACCGTCAGCAGACCGGCGATCACCGTCCGCGAGGGCGTGAAGGACTGCGACCTCTCCGTACCCGTCAGATAGCCGAACGACAGCAGCAGCAGGATGTGCGCCCCGAGCCCGAACAACTGGGAGGCGCCGACACTGGCGACGGCGAGCCCGGGCCGTACGCCCGCGCGCTGGAGGAAGCGGGTGTTGAGAGCGACACCGCCGACGGCCGCCGGGGCGACGATCTTCACGAACGAGCCGGCGACCTGCGCCACCACCGTCCGCCAGAAACCGACGCGCTCGGGCACGAAACCGAGCAGGCTCATCGCCGCCGCCACATAGCTGAACGCCGAGAAGAGCACGGCCGCCGCCACCCACCGCCAGTCCGCCTCGCTGATCGTCGACAGCGGCGTGCGGGCGATCTGCGAGAGCAGGAAGTACGCGGCGATGGCGCCCGCGATCAGACTGACCAGGGTGCGCGGCTTGATCCGCTCGAGCCGGACCGGTTCCACCGGCGCCTGCGGCCGGATCCGCAGCACCTGCTGCCGGATCTGCACCAGCAGGTCCTCCTCGCGGGCCTCGTCCAGGGCCTCGTCGAGGGCCCGCTTCTCGGCCTTCTTGTCGGCCTGCTTCTCCGCCCGCGCGGCCTTGCGTTCCTCCTTGCGCTCCTCCCGGCGGTCCTCGGGGCCGTCCACGAGCCCGGCCTGCGCCCGCGCCTCCGCCCGGGCCTGCTTGGCCAGCGCCGAGGCGGCGAGGACCGCCTCCCGCTCCCGCTTCGAGCGCTCCCGGGCGCGCCGGCGCAGCTCCGCGCGGGTCGACCGGCTCAGCGCGATCGGCTGCAACAGCGGCAGACAGTCGGCGATGGCGTCCGGGCCGAGCACCTCCACGGCCGTCGTCACCGCCCGCTCCGCCCCCACCCGCAGACCGAGCGTGGTGAGCAACTGGGCGATGTCCATCCGCAGCACCAGATCGCCGGCGGCGATCTCGCCGCCCCGCAGATCCGTCAGGATCACCTTGCCGGAACGATCCACCAGAATCGCGTCTCCCGCGAGCCTCCGGTGCGCGATCCTGCGCGACTGGAGCGCCTTCACCTGCCGCCAGGCGCTGCGCACCAGGTCGTCGGTGATCTCCGTGTCGTCCAGCGAGTCCAGGGTCCGGCCGCCCAGGTGCTCGTAGACCAGCATCACCGCGTCCGGGCCGAGCTCGGAGGTCGCGATCAGCTTCGGCGCGTTCGCGCCCGCCGCGATCGCCGCGTACGCGAGCAGCGCCTCCTGCTCCAGGGCCTGGCGCAGCGAGACGATGGAGCGGCGGGTGGTGATCGTGCGCAGGGTGATGCGCCGCCAGGCGCGGTAGAAGAAGCCGTGCGCCTGCTGCTCGCGGTCGACGACCGTCACGTCCAGCGGCGGCCCGTCCTCCAGGGTGACGATGTACCGGCGGCCCCGGTCCCCGCTGTCCGCCGAGTCCGGCACGCCCTCGGCGCGCAGCGCCGTCACCGGCCGGAAGCCGACCCGCCGCAGTCCGGCGAGCAGGGTCTGCCCGGTGGGCCGGACGTTGGGGGAGCCGACCGCGTACAGCGTCCCGTACGCCACGGTCCAGCCGATCAGCACGGTCAGGATGATCGAGAAGGCGGTGGTGTAGCCGGCGACCAGCATGGTGAACGCGTCGAGCAGCAGCACCACCCACAGCACCACCCGCCAGCGCGGTCTGCGGGCCATGCCGACGGCCGTCATGTACGCGATGACCGGCGCCAGGTAGTTGTGCACGGGGTCGGTGAGCCCGCCGCCGGCCTGGGGCTGCGTCAGCGCGTCCTGGATGGTCCCGGGCGCCGCCCGGGCCACCCACAGATCGGTGGCGAGGGTCACGCCGTGCGCGAGGACGGCCGCGAGGACGCCGTCGGCGATCCGCAGCCCGTCCCGCTTGACGAGCCGCTCGATGGCGAAGGCGACGGGGACGAGCAGGACCGCGATCGAGGACACCAGACCGGCGATCTTGACGAAGACGTCGGGTGCGCCGCCGGCGCCCTTGTTGATGTCCTGCTCGAGACCGGAGGTCGTGCCGTGGGCGAAGGCGGCGATGGCGACGACGAGGGCGATGGCGAGGACACCGATGAGCAGCCGCATCAGGTCGGAGGGGCGGTGCACCCGGGCGGCGAGCAGCGGTTCGTCACCGGAAACGCGCTCGGGCAGGCCGGGATCGGCCTCCCCCGGAGGCGGGATGTCGTGACCCATCACCATGTCCGTCTCTGCGTGCTCTGCGTGCGTGGTCGTCGTCGCTGCGTGTTCTTGATCTCGTATCACCAGTCACCGCCCGGACGATGGTGGCACGAAGGAGGGCCCCACGGAGGCATCAGGGGCCTGTCGGTGGGGTGAGGCAGGATGAGCCGAATGGAGAAGCAGGAGCGGATGCGCGAGCAGAGGCAGGAACTGCCCGAGCTGCCCGAGTATGCGGAACGGGTGCTTCAGGTCGCCGAGGAGATCCCACCCGGCCGGGTGATGACCTACGGGGACGTCGCCGAGTGGCTCGGCGAGGGCGGCCCTCGCCAGGTCGGCCGGGCCATGTCGCTGTACGGCGGCTCCGTGCCCTGGTGGCGCGTGGTGCGGGCGGACGGCGCGCTGCTGCCGGGACACGAGCGACGTGCGCTCGGTCACTACCGGGCGGAGGGCACTCCGCTGCGGGAACCCAAGGGGGGCCCGGTGAAGGTGGACATGCGCAGGGCGCGGTGGGACGGCACGGACGCGTGAGAAACGGGGCCGGGATCGCGTAACGTCGAGGCTCGCGCTTCTCACCGGAGCGCTCCGGGCGCTCTGTGTGCGGTGCGCGGGGTGCTCGCTGCGAGCGGCGCGAGCGCTGTACGTGACGTGTGCGGCGTGTGCGTTGTACGTGACGTACGTGCCGTGCGCGGCGTGTGCGTTGTGCGCGGCGTGCGCGGCACGGCCATCCCGACCACTCCTCCACAGACCCACCAGCAGGACCGGCGACCCACGTGACTTCCTCCTCCACCCTCCGTACGCGGGGACCCGGCGCGTACCGGCTGGTGCGGGCCGTACCGGCGCCGGTGCGGCCCCCTGTGCTTGACGCAGCACAGCGGGCGGTGGTTGAGCACACCGAGGGACCGTTGCTGGTCCTCGCCGGGCCCGGCACCGGGAAGACCACGACCTTGGTGGAGGCGGTGGCCGCCCGCATGGAGGCGGGCGCCGACCCCGAGCGGATCCTCGTCCTCACCTTCAGCCGCAAGGCCGCCGTGGAACTCCGTGACCGGATGGCCGCCCGGCTCGGCGGGCGGCGGCCCCCGCAGGCCACCACCTTCCACTCGTACTGCTACGCGCTGGTCCGCGCCCACCAGGACGCCGACCTCTTCGCCGAACCCCTGCGGCTGCTGTCCGGCCCCGAGCAGGACCTGGCCGTCCGGGAACTGCTCGCCGGCCACATCGACCTGGAGAAGGCCGGCCTCGGCGGCATCCGCTGGCCCGACGAACTGCGGGCCTGCCTCACCACCCGGGGCTTCGCCGACGAGGTCCGCGCCGTCATCGCCCGCTCCCGCGAGCTGGGCCTCGACCCGCGCGCCCTGGACGACTTCGCCCGCCGCGTGGGCCGCCCCGACTGGCGGGCCGCGGCCGGCTTCCTCGCCGAGTACCTGGACGTCATGGACCTCCAGGGCGTCCTCGACTACACCGAGCTCGTCCACCGGGCCGTCCTGCTGACCGAGTCCGCGGCGCCCGGCACGCTGCCCGCGTACGACGCGGTCTTCGTCGACGAGTACCAGGACACCGACCCGGCGCAGGTCCGGCTGCTGCGCGGGCTGACCGCCGCGGCCCCGACGGTCGTCGCCTTCGGCGACCCGGACCAGTCGATCTACGCCTTCCGGGGCGCCGACGTGAACGGCATCCTCGACTTCCCCGCCACCTTCGGCGGCTCCGTCCGCGTCCTCGGCACCTCCCGCCGCTCCGGCGCGGCGCTGCTGGCGGCGACCCGGCTGCTGACCCAGCGCATGCCGCTGCCCCGGCTGCCCGCGGCCGCGGCCCGCGCGCACCGAGAGCTCGCACCCGTACGGGACGGGGGCCGGGCCGAGGTCTACACGTACCCCACGCCCTCCACCGAGACCGAGAACATCGCCGACCTCCTGCGCCGCGCCCACCTGGAGGACGGCGTCCCCTGGCACGACATGGCCGTCCTCACCCGCGCCGCCGCCCCCCTCCCCGCCCTCCGCCGCGCCCTCACCTCCGCCGGCGTCCCCGTCGAAACCGACGCCGCCGACACCCCCCTCCGCCACGAACCCGCCGTCGCCCCCCTGCTCCTGGCCCTTCGCGCGGTGGCCACTGCCGCGGGCTCCCCGCCGCCCGGCCCAGCGCCGGTGGGCGGCGCCGACCCGGATGGCTCGGCACCCAGCGCCGAGGGCGCCGACGCGGCGGCGGACGCCGGCAACGGGCGTACGGCACCGGAGGGTGCGGCCGAGCCCGGCGCCGGTGACGCCGACGCGGCGGCGGACGAGCCGGTGGCGGCCACCAACGGGCCGGCCGTCGCCGAACCGGACGACCCGGGCCCCCGCTCAGCGGCCGTCGCCGAACCGGACGACCCGGACCCCCGCTCAGCGGCCGTCGCCGAACCGGACGACTCGGCCCCCCGCTCGGCGGCCCCCGCCGAGGAGGGCGCCCCCGACGTCGCCCCGCCCCCCTCCGGCGTCTGGCTCGACACCGAGACCGCGATCGCGCTGCTCGCGTCGCCGCTCGCCGGGATGGATCCGGCGGATCTGCGGCGGCTCGGGCGGGCGCTCAGGGACGAGGAGCGGGCCGGGGGAAACGCGGTGCCGGCGCCGTCGGACGTGTTGCTGGCGCGGGCGCTGGCCGAGCCGGAGCGTCTGGTCGCGCACGACCAGACGTACGCGCGCGGGGCGAAGCGGCTCGGGGAGCTGCTGCGCGCCGCGCGGAACAAGCTGGCCGCGGGCGGCACCGCCGAAGAGGCCCTCTGGCTGCTCTGGAACGGCACGCCCTGGCCCACCCGGCTCGAACGCGCCTCCCTCCGCGGCGGCCCGGCCGGCCGCAACGCCGACCGCGACCTCGACGCCGTCTGCGCCCTGTTCGAGACCGCCGCCCGCGCCGAGGACCGGGTCGGCGGCCGCGGCGCGCTCAACTTCCTCGAAGAGCTCGACGCCCAGGAGATCGCCGCCGACACCCTCACCCGCCGCCACACCCGCCCCGACGCCGTCCGCCTCATGACCGCCCACCGTTCCAAGGGCCTGGAATGGAGCCTCGTCGTCGTCGCCGGCGTCCAGGAGGGCCTCTGGCCCGACCTGCGCCGCCGCGGCTCCCTCCTGGAGGCCGACCGGATCGGCCGCGACGGCCTCGCCGAGCCCCTCACCCCCGGCGCCCTCCTCGCCGAGGAGCGCCGCCTCTTCTACGTCGCCGCCACCCGCGCCCGCGACCGGCTCGTCGTCACCGCCGTCAATGCCCCCGCCGAGGACGGCGACCAGCCCTCCCGCTTCCTCACCGAACTCGGCGTCGAGCCGAAGGAGGTCACCGGCCGCCCCCGCCGCCCCCTCGCCGTCGCCGCCCTCGTCGCCGAACTGCGCGCCACCACCGTCGACCCCGACGCCTCGCCCGCGCTGCGCGCCGCCGCCGCCGAGCGCCTCGCCCGCCTCGCCGCCCTCACCGACGAGGACGGCCACCCGCTCGTCCCCGCCGCCCACCCGGACCGCTGGTGGGGCCTCGCCGAGCCGACCCGCAGCGCCGTGCCGCTGCGCGACCGCGACCGCCCGGTCGCCCTGTCCGGCTCCGCCCTCGACCAGCTCGCGAACACCTGCGCCCTCCAGTGGTTCCTGGGCCGCGAGGTCAAGGCCGACGCCCCCGCCACCGCCGCCCAGGGCTTCGGCAACGTCGTGCACGTCCTCGCCGACGAGGTCGCCTCCGGCCGCACCCCCGCCGACCTCGACGTCCTCATGGCCCGCCTCGACTCCGTATGGGACGCCCTCGCCTTCGACGCGCCCTGGAAGTCCGCCCAGGAGAAGGAGAACGCCCGGATCGCCCTGGAGCGCTTCCTGCACTGGCACGTCATGGACCGCGCCGGCCGCACCCCCGCCGCCACCGAGCACGACTTCGACGTGACCCTCCCGGCCGGCCCGTACGAGGTCCGCATCCGCGGCTCCATGGACCGCGTCGAGGCCGACGAACAGGGCCGCGCCTACGTCGTCGACTTCAAGACCGGCAAGTCCGCGCCGACGAAGGACGAGGTCGCCCACCACCCGCAGCTCGCCGTCTACCAGCTCGCCGTCCGCGAGGGCGCCGTCGACGAGGTCTTCGGCGGCCGCACCCCCGAACCAGGCGGCGCCGAACTCGTCCACCTCCGCCAGGCCGCGCCCAAGAAGGAGGGCGGTGACGCGCTCCCCAAGGTGCAGGCCCAGCAGCCGCTGGACGGCGAGTGGGTCGGCGACCTCCTCGCCACCGCCGCCGGCCGCGTCCTCGACGAGCGATTCACCCCGACCACCGGCCAGCACTGCACCACCTGCGCCTTCCGCGCCTCGTGCAGTGCCCGCCCGGAGGGCCGCCACATCGTGGAATGACACCGCCCGCGGGCCCCCGCCGCGAAGTCGCGGCGACGGGCCCGCTCCGGCACCCTGTAAGGACCGGGTGTCTCGGGGAAAGTCGCGAGGAGGCTCGCATGACGACCCACACCAGCAGGCTCCGCGCCACGAGCATCGCCACCGCCACGACCACCGCCGTCGCCACCGCCCTCGTCCTGGGCGCCGCCCCGGCCGCCGTGGCCCAGTCCCCGCCGGCCGCCGTGCGGCAGGCCCCCAGCCCCTCGCCCGACCCCTTCAAGGGCCTCAGCGCCGACCAGATCGCCGACAGGGCCGTCACCGCCACCCAGTCCGCGACCTCGCTGCGGATGGCCGGCCGGGTCGTCTCCGACGACCAGCCGCTGGACGTCGACTTCTCCCTCAACGACAAGAACGAGTGCACCGGCGCCATCAAGCTCAAGGGCGGCGCCGCCGAACTCCGCCAGACCGGCAGGGTGACGTACATGAAGGGCGACGAGGCGTTCTGGCGGGCCTCGATGTCCGCCCAGCGGATGCCCCCGTCGCAGATCGACGCCACGATCGAACTGCTCAAGGGCCGCTGGCTGAAGATCCCCCAGGGACAGCCCGGCACCGAGGACCTGAGCGACGTCTGCGACCTGAAGGCGCTCCTCGACGACCTCGGCAAGGACAAGGAGCGGCGCACCGGCCTGACCCGCGGACCCGACGCCGAGGTCGACGGCACCTCCGTCGCCACCCTGGTCAAGAAGAAGGCCGACACCCGGACCGACACCGGCCCCGACGCCGACCGGGACACCCCCGAGACCACCACCGTCTCCGTGTCCGAAGAGGGCAAGCCGTACATCCTCAAGGTCGTGAAGACGGGCGGCGACGAGCCCGGCTCGGTGACGCTCTCCGAGTACGACAAGCCCGTGAAGGTCGTCGTCCCGCCCGCCGACGAGACCGTCGACCTCTCCAAGCTGGACCGCGGCACCCCGGCCTGAACGAGCACCACCGCCTGAGCGGTCGGGATTGTCGGTGGGTCCCGTTAGCCTCTTTGGAGTGACCGCACGCATCACCGACCCCGGGCAGCTCAAGGAGCTGCTCGGCATCCCGTTCACCCCGGAGCAGACGGCCTGCATCATCGCGCCGCCCGCCCCGCAGGTCATCGTGGCCGGAGCCGGCTCCGGCAAGACGACGGTGATGGCCGCCCGGGTGGTCTGGCTGGTCGGCACGGGCCAGGTCGCCCCCGAGCAGGTCCTCGGCCTGACCTTCACCAACAAGGCCGCCGGCGAGCTCGCCGAGCGCGTCCGCACCGCCCTCGTCCGGGCCGGCGTGACGGACCCCGAGGCCCTCGACGCCCTCGACCCCGACAACCCGCCGGGCGAGCCCCGCATCTCCACGTACCACGCCTTCGCCGGGCAGCTCCTCACCGACCACGGCCTGCGCATCGGCCTGGAGCCCACCTCCCGGCTGCTCGCCGACGCCACCCGCTACCAGCTCGCCGCCCGCGTCCTGCGCGAGGCCCCCGGCCCGTATCCCGCGCTCACCCGCTCCTTCCCCACCCTCGTCGGCGACCTCCTCGCCCTCGACGCGGAGCTGAGCGAGCACCTCGTACGGCCCGAGCGGCTCCTCGCCCATGACTCCGAGCTGCTCGCCGAGCTGGCCACCGCCAAGCTCACCAACGCCGACCTGCGCAAACTCCCCGAGGCCGCCGCCGCCCGCCGCGAGCTCCTCGACCTCGTCGTCCGCTACCGCGCCGCCAAGCGCTCCCGCGACCTCCTCGACTTCGGCGACCAGATCGCGCTGTCCGCCGAGCTCGCCACCACCCGCCCCGAGGTCGGCGCGATCCTCCGCGACGAGTTCCGGGTCGTCCTCCTCGACGAGTACCAGGACACCTCCGTCGCCCAGCGGCTGCTCCTCGCCGGCCTCTTCGGGCAGGGCACCGGGCATGCCGTGACCGCCGTCGGCGACCCCTGCCAGGCCATCTACGGCTGGCGCGGCGCCTCCGTCGCCAACCTCGACGACTTCCCCGAGCACTTCCCGTACGCGGACGGCACCCCGGCCACGCGCTACGCCCTCTCCGAGAACCGGCGCAGCGGCGGCCGCCTCCTCGACCTCGCCAACGGTCTCGCCGCCCCGCTGCGCGCGATGCACGCCGGCGTGGAGGCGCTGCGGCCCGCGCCCGGCGCCGAGCGCGACGGCGGCGTCCGCGTCGCCCTCCTCCCCACCCACGCCGAGGAGATCGACTGGATCGCCGACTCCCTCGCCCACCTCGTCCGCACCGGCACCCCGCCCGGCGAGATCGCCGTGCTGTGCCGCACCGCCGGCGACTTCCCCGCCCTCCAGGCCGCCCTCGTCGCCCGCGACGTCCCCGTCGAGGTCGTCGGCCTCTCCGGGCTGCTGCAACTGCCCGAGATCGCCGACCTGGTCGCCGTCTGCGAGGTCCTCCAGGACCCCGGTGCCAACGCCTCCCTCGTACGGCTCCTCACCGGCCCCCGCTGGCGGATCGGCCCGCGCGACCTGGCCCTCCTCGGCCGCCGCGCCCGGCTCCTCGTGCACCGGCCCGGCGACGATCCCGCCGACGCCGACCAGCGGCTCGCCGCCGCCGTCGAGGGCGTCGACCCGGCCGAGGTCGTCTCCCTCGCCGACGCGCTCGACACCTTCCTCGACTCCGGCGGCGGCGAGGACGACGGGCTGCCGTTCTCCGCCGAGGCCCGGGTCCGCTTCGCCCGCCTCGCCACCGAGCTGCGCGCCCTGCGGTCCTCGCTCGCCGACCCGCTGATGGACGTGCTGCACCGGGTCCTCGCCGCCACCGGCCTGGAGGTCGAGCTCTCCGCCTCCCCGCACGCCCTCGCCGCCCGCCGCCGCGAGACCCTCGGCAACTTCCTGGACATCGCCGCCGGCTTCGCCTCCCTCGACGGCGAGGCCACCCTGCTCGCCTTCCTCGGCTTCCTGCGCACGGCCGCGCAGTACGAGAAGGGCCTGGACAACGCGCTGCCCGGCGGCGAGAACACGGTCAAGGTGATGACCGCCCACAAGTCCAAGGGCCTGGAGTGGGACGTGGTCGCGGTGCCGGGCCTCGTCACCGGCCAGTTCCCGTCGACCCGCGCCCGCGAGTCCTGGACCGCCCAGCCCCAGGTCCTCCCGCACGCCCTGCGCGGCGACGCGGCCACGCTGCCGCGGCTCGACGCCTGGGACGCCGCCTCCCTGAAGCACTTCAAGGAGGAGCTGCGCGACCACCAGCACACCGAGGAGCTCCGCCTCGGCTACGTGACCTTCACCCGACCCCGCTCCCTGCTGCTCGGCTCCGCCCACTGGTGGGGCCCGTCCCAGAAGAAGCCGCGCGGCCCCTCGGACTTCCTCACGGCCCTGTACGAGCACTGCGCGGCCGGCCACGGCGAGATCGAGGCATGGGCGGACCCGCCGGAGGAGGGCGCCCAGAACCCGCTGCTGACCGCGGAACTGGCGGACCAGGCGTGGCCGCTCCCCCTGGACAAGGAGTCGCTCGCCCGGCGCCGGGAGGCCGCGGACGCGGTGCTGACCCGCCTGTGGGCGCTCGCCCCGCACAGCGGTGAGGACACCCCCGGAGGCGGCCGGCCCGCCCCCGACCCCGAGGACCTCTGGCTCCCGGACGACCTGGAAGACCTGGAGGGGTTCCCGGACGACCTGGAGGAGCTCCCTCCGTACGACGAGGAGGGAGAGGGGCAGAAGTTCGGCGGGGAGCCGCTCCCCGCCGAGCCCCACGTGCCCGCCCCCCGGGCCGAGCCCGAGCCCCTGTCCGCCGAGGACGCCCGCACCATCGCCTCCTGGGACCGCGACCTCACCGCCCTCACCGCCGAGCTCCACCGCTCCCGGGCGACCACCCGTGACGTCGTCCTGCCCGCCTACCTGTCGGCCTCCCAGGTGCTGCGGCTCGCCGCCGACCCCGACGGTTTCGCCAAGGAGCTGGCCCGGCCCATGCCGAAGCCGCCGCAGCCGGCCGCCCGGCGCGGCACGCGCTTCCACGCCTGGGTGGAGTCCCGCTTCGAGGAGCTGCCGCTGCCCCTGCTCGGCCCGGACGAGCTGCCCGGTGGCGAGGAGTTCGCGGGGGAGCCGGAGATCCTGGACGAGCGGGACCTGGACGCGCTCAAGGAGGCGTTCGACCGCACGCCGTACGCCCGCCGCACCCCGTACCGGGTCGAGGTCCCCGTCCACCTCTCCCTCGCGGGCCGGGTGGTCCGGGGCCGGATCGACGCCGTCTACCGCGACCCGGACTCCGGCGCGTACGAGATCGTCGACTGGAAGACCAGTCACCTGCGCAACGCCGATCCGCTCCAGCTCGCGCTCTACCGCCTCGCCTGGGCCGAGCAGCACGGACTCGACCCGGACGAGGTCGCCGCCGCCTTCGTGTACGTGCGGACGGGGGAGGTCGTACGGCCGTCGCGGCTGCCCGGCCGGGCGGAGCTCGAGGCCCTGCTGCTCGGGGCACCGGCCGAGGACGGAGCGGGTTCCGGCGCCGGATAGGCTCGGTGGCATGAGCCAGACCCCGGACAGCGCCGTCCACCCCGCAGGAACCGACACCGAGACCGGCACCGTCCGCGCGTACATCGAGCGGCACCGGGCCGCCTTCCTCGACGACCTCGCCGCGTGGCTGCGGATCCCGTCCGTGTCGGGGCAGCCGGAGCGGGCCGGGGACGTGCGGCGCAGCGCCGCGTGGCTGGTCGCCGCCCTGAAGGAGACCGGCTTCCCGACCGCCGAGGTGTGGGAGACCGACGGGGCGCCGGCCGTGTTCGCCGAGTGGCCGTCCGACGAGCCCGGCGCGCCGACCGTGCTCGTCTACGGCCACCACGACGTGCAGCCCGCGGCCCGCGAGGACGGCTGGCACACGGACCCGTTCGAGCCGGTGATCGCCGACGGCCGGATGTACGCGCGGGGCGCGGCCGACGACAAGGGGCAGGTGTTCTTCCACACCCTCGGGGTCCGCGCGCATCTCGCCGCCACGGGCCGCACCGCGCCCGCCGTGCACCTGAAGCTGCTGGTGGAGGGCGAGGAGGAGTCGGGCTCGACGCACTTCCGCGCCCTGGTGGAGAAGCACGCCGCCCGTCTCGCGGCCGATGTGGTGATCGTGTCCGACACCGGGATGTGGTCCGAGACCACCCCGACCGTGTGCACCGGCATGCGCGGGGTCGCGGACTGCGAGATCGACCTGTTCGGGCCGGACCAGGACATCCACTCCGGTTCCTTCGGCGGCGCGGTGCCGAACCCGGCCACCGTCGCCGGCCGGATCGTCGCCGCCCTCCACGACGCCGACGAGCGGGTCGCGATCCCCGGCTTCTACGACGGGGTCACCGAGCTCTCCGCCACCGAGCGGGCCCTCGTCGCCGAGCTCCCCTTCGACGAGGCCGCCTGGCTGGCCACCGCCAAGTCCCACGGCACCCTCGGCGAGACCGGCTTCTCCACCCTGGAGCGGGTCTGGGCCCGCCCCACGGCCGAGGTCAACGGCATCGGCGGCGGCTACCAGGGCCCCGGCGGCAAGACGATCGTCCCCGCCTCCGCCCACCTGAAGCTCTCCTTCCGGCTCGTCGCCGGACAGGACCCGGACCGGATCGAGACCGCCGTCCGCACCTGGCTGGCCGGCCTGGTCCCGGCGGGCATCCGCCACGAGATCGTCTTCGGCGCCCCGACCCGGCCCTGCCTCACCCCGCTCGACCACCCCGCCCTGAAGGCCGTGGCCGGCGCGATGAGCCGGGCCTTCGACGGCGCCACGGTCCGCTACACCCGCGAGGGCGGCTCGGGACCGGCCGCCGACCTCCAGGACGTCCTGGACGCGCCGGTGCTCTTCCTGGGCATCTCCGTCCCGTCCGACGGCTGGCACGCCCCGAACGAGAAGATCGAGCTCGATCTCCTCATGAAGGGCGTCGAGACGACCGCATATCTGTGGGGCGACCTGCCGACCGCCCTCCACGACGCCGAGCGCCCGGGGCCCGTCCGGCCATGATCCGGCGGCAGGCCCTGACCCACACACCGATCCGGGGGAGTTGGAAGCACCTGTGAGCACCCTGAACAACGCGTCCGCGGACCGCCCGATCTCGCTCACCGCTCCGAGCGGGATCGACCGCGCCGCCCACCACCGCCTCGACGAGGCGTGGCTGGCCGCCGCCTGGAGCCACCCGAAGACCCGGGTCTTCGTGGTCTCGGGCGGCCAGGTGCTGATCGACGACACCCCCGACGGCCGGACCGAGCTGGTCATGACGCCGGCCTTCGAGGCCCCGGTCACCGAGACCCACCGCTACTTCCTGGGCACGGACGCCGAGGGCGTCTCCTACTTCGCGCTCCAGAAGGACACCCTGCCCGGGCGCATGGACCAGTCCGCGCGGCCGGCCGGTCTGCGCGAGGCCGGGCTGCTGCTGTCGCCGCGGGACGCCGGTCTGATGGTGCACGCGGTCGCGCTGGAGAACTGGCAGCGGCTGCACCGCTTCTGCTCGCGCTGCGGCGAGCGCACGGTGGTCGCGGCGGCCGGGCACGTCCGCCGCTGCCAGGCGTGCGGCGCCGAGCACTACCCGCGCACCGACCCCGCCGTGATCATGCTGGTCACCGACGACCAGGACCGGGCGCTCCTGGGCCGCCAGGTGCACTGGCCCGAGGGCCGGTTCTCCACCCTCGCGGGCTTCGTCGAGCCGGGCGAGTCCATCGAGCAGGCGGTGGCGCGCGAGGTCTTCGAGGAGGCGGGCGTCACGGTCGGCGAGGTCGAGTACATCGCCAGCCAGCCGTGGCCGTTCCCGTCCAGCCTGATGCTGGGCTTCTTCGCCCGCGCGACCTCGGCGGAGATCAACGTGGACGGCGAGGAGATCCACGAGGCCCGCTGGTTCTCCCGCGAGGACCTGGCCGCGGGCTTCGAGTCGGGCGAGATCCTGCCGCCGTACGGCATCTCGATCGCCTCCCGCCTGATCGAGCTCTGGTACGGCAAGCCGCTCCCGAAGCCGGGCGACCTGGCCTGAGCCGGTCGCCGGTTGCCGGTCGCCGGTCGGCCGGGCCGTAAGCGGAATGCGGGACCGTCCCGGCGCCGGGCGCCGGGACGGTCTGTTTCCGGCCACCGGCGGTCGGCGGGGTCAGTGGGCGGCGATCACCAGCGCGAGCGTGATCAGCGCGGGGACGGTCTGGACGAACAGGATCCGGCGGCTCGCGGTGGCCGCCCCGTAGACGCCGGCCACGGCCACGCAGACGAGGAAGAACACCCGCGCCGCGAAGGCGACCGGCTCGTCCGCCACGGCGCCCCAGACCAGTCCGGCGGCGAGGAAGCCGTTGTAGAGGCCCTGGTTCGCGGCGAGCGCCTTCGTCCCGGCGGCGAACTCGGCGCTCGTGCCGAAGGCGGCCCGGGTGCGCGGGGCGGTCCACAGGAACATCTCCAGGACCAGGATGTACGCGTGCAGTGCGGCGACGGCCAGCACGGCCACGGTGGCGACGATCGACATGACCCCATGATCGCCCGGCCGGCCCCCGCAACGCCGGACCCCGGCCGGGCCGTGGGCCGACCGGGGTCTCGGAGGTCTCGCGAAGGGTGCCGCGAAGGGTGTGCGCGAAGGCGGGGTCAGGCGGCGAGGGCCTGCTTGACCTGGGCCAGGCTCGGGTTGGTCATGACGACCTCGGCGCCGCCGGCCGTCGGGGCGACGCGGACGGTCGGGA
The DNA here is from genome assembly GCF_040612775.1 of Streptomyces sp. NPDC006339. Taxonomy (NCBI): domain Bacteria; kingdom Bacillati; phylum Actinomycetota; class Actinomycetes; order Kitasatosporales; family Streptomycetaceae; genus Streptomyces; species Streptomyces sp. NPDC006339. The sequence continues at coordinate 20,162 of NZ_JBEXQW010000060.1, read as the reverse complement.
CGGTCTGGTTGCCGCCGTTGGCCTGCTCGACGAACTTCGCCGACTCGGGGTCCTGCTCGATGTTGATCTCCGTGTACGCGATGCCCTCACGGTCGAGCTGGCTCTTCAGCCGACGGCAGTAGCCGCACCACGTCGTGCTGTACATCGTCACAGTGCCCTGCATGGCCAGGCGCTCCTCAAGTTCGCGGGTGGATGCGATGAGGAAGAACGTACGCCTTCGGCCGACCATTCCCGGAACGGTGTTCGTATGACCGGCGCCACCCGCCTGTGGACAACCCGCCGCACCGACCCCTCGGAACCTGGCAGCATGGCGGGGTGACAGCAGCAACGCACTCCCCCCTTTTCCCGCAGGTCCCCGAGTCGGCCGACGCGGTGCTCGACGGGCTCGACCCGGAGCAGCGCGAGGTCGCCCTGGCCCTGCACGGCCCGGTGTGCGTCCTCGCCGGAGCCGGCACGGGCAAGACGCGCGCCATCACCCACCGCATCGCCTACGGGGTGCGGGCGGGCATACTCGCGCCCGCCAGCGTGCTGGCCGTCACGTTCACCAACCGCGCCGCCGGCGAGATGCGCGGCCGGCTGCGGGAGCTCGGCGCGGGCGGCGTCCAGGCCCGCACGTTCCACTCCGCCGCCCTCCGCCAGCTCCAGTACTTCTGGCCGAAAGCCGTCGGTGGAGAGCTGCCCCGGCTCCTGGAGCGGAAGATCCAGTTGGTCGCCGAGGCCGCCGCGCGCTGCCGGATCCGGCTCGACCGGAACGAGCTGCGGGACGTCACGGGCGAGATCGAGTGGGCCAAGGTCACCCAGACCGTTCCCGCCGACTACCCGGCCGCCGTCGCCAAGTCGGTCCGCGAGGCCCCGCGCGATCCCGCCGAGATCGGCCAGATCTACGCGATGTACGAGCAGCTCAAGCGCGACCGCGATGTGATCGACTTCGAGGACGTGCTGCTGCTCACGGTCGGCATCCTCCAGGACCGCCACGACATCGCGGACCAGATCCGCCGGCAGTACCAGCACTTCGTGGTCGACGAGTACCAGGACGTCTCCCCGCTCCAGCAGCGGCTGCTCGACCTGTGGCTCGGTGACCGCGACAGCCTCTGCGTGGTCGGCGACGCCAGCCAGACGATCTACTCCTTCACCGGCGCCACCCCCGACCACCTGCTGAACTTCCGGGTCCGCCACCCCCAGGCGACCGTGGTCAAGCTGGTCCGCGACTACCGCTCCACCCCCCAGGTCGTCCACCTGGCCAACGGGCTGCTCAGCCAGGCCCGCGGCCGGGCCGCCGAACACCGCCTGGAGCTGATCTCCCAGCGCGACCCCGGCCCCGAGCCCGTCTACACCGAGTACGCGGACGAGCCCGCCGAGGCCGAGGGCACCGCCCGCCGCATCCGCGACCTGATCGCCGCCGGCGTCCCGGCCGGCGAGATCGCCGTTCTCTACCGGATCAACGCCCAGTCGGAGGTCTACGAGCAGGCCCTCGCCGACGCCGGCGTGCCCTACCAGTTGCGCGGCGCCGAGCGCTTCTTCGAGCGCCAGGAGGTCCGCGAGGCGGGCGTGGCGCTGCGCGGCGCCGCCCGCGCCGGGGGGAACGACGCGCTGCTCGACGACGCCGAGGACCTGCCCGCCCAGGTCCGGGCCGTGCTCTCCACCAAGGGCTGGACCAGCGAGCCGCCGGCCGGCTCCGGCGCCGTCCGGGACCGCTGGGAGTCGCTGGCCGCGCTCGTCCGGCTCGCCGAGGACTTCGCCCGCGCCAAGCCGGGGGCCACCCTCGCCGACCTGGTGACCGAGCTCGACGAGCGGGCCGCCGCCCAGCACGCCCCCACCGTCCAGGGCGTCACGCTCGCCTCGCTGCACGCCGCCAAGGGCCTGGAGTGGGACGCCGTCTTCCTGGTCGGCCTCACCGAGGGCATGATGCCGATCACGTACGCCAAGACCGACGAGCAGGTCGAGGAGGAGCGCCGCCTGCTGTACGTGGGCGTGACCCGGGCCCGGGTCCACCTCAGCCTGTCCTGGGCGCTCTCCCGCTCCCCGGGCGGCCGCGCCTCCCGCCGCCCCACCCGCTTCCTCAAGGGCCTGCGGCCCGGCTCGGGCTCCCTCGGGGCGTCGGGCGCGGGCGGGGGAGGAGGCATCGAGCGCGGCAGCGGCTCCGGGCGGCGCAAGCGGCGCGGGCCGGTGCAGTGCCGGGTCTGCGGCGCCACGCTCACCGAGGCCGGCGAGATGAAGCTGATGCGCTGCGAGGGCTGCCCCTCCGACATGGACGAGGGGCTGTACGAGCGGCTGCGGGAGTGGCGCTCGGAGCAGGCCCGGGAGCTCGGCCAGCCCGCCTACTGCGTGTTCACCGACAAGACGCTCATGGCGATCGCCGAGCGCGTGCCCGGCTCCGACGGGGAGCTCGCCGCGATCTCCGGCGTGGGCGCCCGCAAGCTGGACCGCTTCGGCGCCGACGTTCTCGCCATCTGCGCAGGTGAGGAGCCCGGCGGAAGCGACGACGAGGTGTGAGCAAAACTCGTGGGAAAAATAGTTTGCGCCCGCCCCGTCAAGCCCCATAGGTTCTTAACCACGGAAACAGCGGCTTCTTCGAAGCCCTGTCTTCGTGCTGTACTTGTCCAAATGAACATGAGGGTCCGGCTCACCCCGAGCCCTCCGAGACGCCGAGAGGAGGCGATTCCAGTGATCAGCACCATCAAGAACATCAAGACCCGCACCGCCAAAATGACCGATCGCTCGGTCGTCTCCGCCTGCTCGCTCGGCGCCTCCGCCGTCGCGTCCTCCGTGCTCCTTGGCAGTGGTCTGTCCGGCGCCGGCCTGCCCGTTCTCGGCATGCCCGGCCTCCTGATGGACCGGCCGGAGCGCAATGAGCGACCGACCAAGGCACTGGAAGCAGGAGTGGTGGGCACGGCCAAGGCCGCTGCCTATGGCTTTGCGGCGACCGGTGCCGGCATTCAGCAGCAGACGACGCAGCACCACACGATGTGGGCCTTCCGTGGGCTCGAACCCTGGAGTGATCCAGCCTGATCGACGATCAGGCCGGCGCCTTCAGGGCCGCGGAACCCCATCAGGGATCCGCGGCCCTTCTGTTTGTCCCCGAACGGGGCTGACGGAGCGAGGGGGCCTCGGGACCAGCAGAACCCGGTACCAGCCAAACCCCGGCCAACAGGCCGGAACGACCAGACGAGGAAGAAAACCCGTGCAACTCGAAGCGCACGCCCCGTCCGTACCGCCTTCCGAAACGATCCCCCCGCCCGGCCTCACGGAGGACTCCGCCTTGACCCCCCTCGCCCCCCTCACCGCGCTCACCGCGCTCGACGACGCCATCGAGAACCTCGGTGTGCCCGTCCCCTGCCGCTCGTACGACCCCGAGGTCTTCTTCGCCGAGTCCCCGGCCGACGTCGAGTACGCCAAGTCGCTCTGCCGGACCTGCCCGCTCATGGAGGCATGCCTCGCCGGCGCCAAGGAGCGCCGCGAGCCCTGGGGCGTCTGGGGTGGGGAGCTCTTCGTCCAGGGCGTGGTCGTGGCCCGCAAGCGGCCCCGTGGCCGCCCGCGCAAGAACCCGGTCGTCGCATGACCGCCATCACCTGGGGGGCGACCCCCAACCTCACGCGCACCGGAACCATTGACCGCCCCCTCACGCACGATCCCCAGAAGCAGGCCCCGATGACCTCGTCCGCCCACGAGCCCTCCGGCTCCGCGACCCCAGACGTTTCGATCAGTGGTGCGAACCGCTCGCGCCAGAACAGGACCCGTGAAATGCAACTCATTCCAGAAGCCCTGGCCCGTGCCCATATGCACGACCGCCTGCGGGAAGCCGACGCGGAACGCCAGGCCGTGCGCCTGGTCGCCGCCCGGCGGATGCAGCGGCGCGCCGAGCGCGTGTCGATGCGCGCCCGCCGCGCGCTCGCCATGGCCGTCATGCACTGAGCCAGGCACCCTTCCCACCGCGGGGGCCGGTCCGAACGGACCGGCCCCCGCGGTGCGTTGCCCACGCTGCGGGTGGCCGCCGGGTTATCGTCACCAAGGTGAACGACGCCACCACCCCGGAGCACCCCTACGTCTGCGCCCGCTGCGGCAGGACCGCCCCGGAACTGCCCGTGACCTGGACCTGCTCGGTGGAGAACGGCACCCGCCACTACTTCTGCGAGGACTGCGCCCGCGCCAACCTCAGGGCCATCGAGGGCCGCCTCGACTCGTCCTGGTGGTGACCGGCCCCGCTCAGACCGGTTCCTCCTCCACGAAGCCGGGCAGCCACTCCTCCAGCTCGTCCCGCAGCCGCACCGTCGCGCCCAACTGGCACAGCACCCCGATCGTGCTCAAGGTCACACGGTGTATCAGCAGATACGAGGGCGGCAGATTGAGCTGCTTGCCCAACTGGTGCGCGGGGGAGCGGGGATCGGCGAGCCGGGCGGCCTGGGCGCGCATCCAGCCGCGGGTGAACCCGAACGCGTCCACCTCGGCCGGCTCGATGATCGGCAGCAGATACTCCAGGACCTCGTCCGGGTCGAGCGCGACGGACTCCTTCACGAAGCCCTCCGCGCACAGCAGTTCGTAGACCCGCTCCGCCCGCCCGGCAAGCGTCATGCGCAGACAGGTGCCGATCGTCTCCGGAAGGCCGCCCGGCAGCCGGTCCACGGTGCCGAAGTCCAGCACCCCGAGCCGCCAGGACCCCGGGTCGCCGTCCTCGCCCTCGGGCCCGGGCAGCAGCCGGAAGTTGCCGGGATGCGGATCGGCGTGCAGCAGGCCCGTGCGCGCGGGCCCGGAGAAGAGGAAGCGGGCGAGCAACTGCCCGGCCCGGTCCCGCTGCTCCGGTGTGCCGTCCGCGATCACCTCCGACAGCGGGACGCCTTCCATCCACTCCGTCACCAGCACCTGCTCCGACTGGTGCACCACCGCCGGCACCACCACGTCCGGGTCGTCCGCGAACTCCTCCGCGTGCGCCCGCTGCGCCGACGCCTCCAGGCCGTAGTCCAGCTCCTCCGCGACCCGGTCGCGCAGCTCCGTGATCAGGGGCTTGATGTCCATGCCGGGGATCAGCGGCCCGAGCAGCCGGGCGAACCGGCCGAGCTGCGCCAGGTCCGACAGCAGGGCGTCGCCCGCCCCCGGATACTGCACCTTCACCGCGACCTCGCGGCCGTCGTGCCACACCGCCCGGTGCACCTGCCCGATCGAGGCGGCCGCGGCCGGCTTGTCCTCGAACTCCAGGAACAGCTCCCGCCACCCCTCGCCGAGCCGTTCGGCGAGCACCGTGTGCACGGTCCGCGTCGGCATCGGCGGCGCGGCGTCCTGCAGCTTGGTGAGCGCCGCCCGGTAGGGCCCGGCCACCTCCTCGGGCAGCGCCGACTCGAAGACGGACAGGGCCTGCCCGAACTTCATCGCGCCGCCCTTCAACTCCCCGAGCACACGGAACAACTGCTCCGCCGTGCGCTGCTGGAGCTCCCGCGCGACGATCTCCGCCGACTTCCCACCGATCCGCTTTCCCAGGCCCCATGTGGCCCGCCCGGCGAAGCCGAGCGGCAACGCGGCCAGTTTGGCGGTCCGGGTGACCGCCTTCCGGGGAAGATCAGACATGCGCCCTCCAGGTCCCAGACTGCCGTGCCACGCGGAGTCGTTACCCCGCCATTGTGTCGTGCGCACTCCCGGACGCCGAGGCGCGCTCCCCTTCCACGCCGCGATGCGCCCCGCACGGACACGCCGGGTGGGCCCGCACCGGCGCCGAACGCCAGTCGAGCAGCGGCAACGACACCTCCCAGCGCGCGCCCACGCTGGACGGCAGGTCCCCGTCCAGGAAGGCCAGGGCGTGCCCGGCGGCGAGCCCCGCGACCGCCGTCGCGAGCCCCACGTCGCAGGCCGGCAGCGGAGGGGCGGCGCCGGAGCGCCATTGGGCCGGGAGACGCGGCCAGACCGGCTCCCGGTCGGCCCGCTCCCGCTGCATGCACCCCGCGCACGCGGTCCCGCCGGGCAGCACCAACGGGCCCACCACACCGGTGGCTTCGAGCACGCCCGCGTACAGATGGGGCGTGCCGGTGGTGAGCCACGCCTCGGCCGGCAGCGGATCGGGCACATACGCCCCGAGACCGTCCCGCGGGGTCACCACGACGAGGGACAGACCGGGCTCGCCGCCTGCGTCACCCGGTGCGGCCCGGCCCCCGCCGGGCGGCCGCCCGCCCGGAGCCGCCCGCCGCACGAGCCGCCGGGCCGCCACCGCCCGGCGCTCACCGACGGCCTCGGCCGGCAGTCCGGCGGGCGAGACCTCCCACGGGGCGACGGTGCCGGAGTCCAGGACCTCCACCCGCCCGACGCCCGCCGCCGACAGGAGCGCCGCCACCGCCGCGCCCACCCGTCCCGCGCCGCGCACCTGCACCCGCAGCGACCGCCGGGCGGCCAAGGTCCTCGGCGCCCCGTCCGGCGCCCGGTGCACGACGGACAGCGAGGCCAGGTCCGCGCGCACCGGATCGAGCTCCGCGTCCGCCCGCTCCGGCCGCCCGGCCGAGGGCCCGCCCGGCGGTCCCCCGGGTGGCCGCACCGACGCGTCGGCGATCAGCCCGGCGGCGGCGAGCCGGCCGATCAGGGCTTCGAGCCGGCCGTCGGCGAGACCGAGGGCCGCCGCCTCCGCCCGCAGCAGATCCATGCCGCGCGTCCCGTCGAGCAGACCGATCAGACTGCCGGTGGTCGTGTCGACCGGCCCCAGGACTACCGCGTGCGCGGGTGTCACCCCGAACTGCACGTACTCCAGATTCCGCCAGGCACGCCGCAACGCCGGTTTCACCATCGGATGCATGACCCACCCCCGTGAACGATCTTTCGCTCGGTCCTTCCGCAGCTCAGATTGCCGGGGCCGCGCGGGCGGCGCGGAAAGTTGTCCACAGGGTGAGGGATTAATCATTCGAATGGTGCGGGACTTCGCGTGCTGACAGCGGGTAACGTCGGGGCCGTGCCGGCCGACCCACAGCGCAGCGTGACCAGCGGACCCTCCCGCGGCTCCGGGGCGGGCGCGGTCGAGGTCCGCAGGAGCTCCCGCCGCAGCCGCACGGTCTCCGCCTACCGCGAGGGCGACCGGACGATCGTGCTCATCCCGGCCCGGATGTCGGAGGCGGAGGAGCGGCGCTGGGTCACCGTGATGCTGGACAAGCTCGCGGCCCAGGAGAGCAGGAGCGTCCTCGGCGACCGGGAGCTGACCGAGCGCGCCGAGCGCCTGTCGGAGCAGTACTTCGGCGGGCGGGCCCGCCCCACGTCCGTCCGCTGGGTCACCAACCAGAACACCCGCTGGGGCTCCTGCACGCCCTCCGAGGGCAGCATCCGGCTCTCCCACCGGCTCCAGGGCATGCCGGAGTACGTCGTCGACTACGTCCTGTGCCACGAGCTGGCCCATCTGCTCGTGCCCGGCCACGGGCCGCGGTTCTGGCGGCTCCTGGAGGCGTATCCGCGCACCGAGCGGGCCCGCGGCTATCTGGAGGGCGTGGTGGCCGCCGCCCGGTTGCCGCGGCCGCCGGACGTGCGCGGAGAGTGACGCCGTCCTGCTGCGGTTCTGTACCGATCGCGTACGGGCTTGCCGCGATGTCACGAGCAGCCGTTAGCCTGGCGCGACGCATTCGTAATTCGGGATGGGGGACGGTCGTCACATATGGCCAGGGAATTCCAACGGGGCCACAAGGCCAAGATCAGTGATCTCACGGCGGGGACCGATCTGTACGTGGGTGTGCAGATCTCGGGGCCCGGGCTGACCTTCGACATCAGTTGCTTCGGCCTGGACGCGAACGAGCGGCTCTCCGACGACCGCTACTTCGTCTTCTTCAACCAGCCCAAGTCGCCGGAGGAGTCCATCCAGCTCCTGGGCGCGCAGTCCGGCGACACCGAGTCCTTCCGGGTCACCCTCGACCGCATCCCCGCGCACATCCACAAGCTGTCGTTCACGGCGACGATCGACGGTGCCGGGCAGATGTCGCAGGTCGGCCCCGGCTGGATCCGGATCGTCGCGGGCGGCGAGGAGGTCGCCCGCTACGCCTTTACCGGCGCCGAGTTCACCACCGAACGCGCGGTGATGCTGGGCGACTTCTATCTGAAGGACGTCTGGCGGTTCGCCGCCGTCGGCCAGGGCTTCGACGGCGGCCTGGAGGCGCTGCTGAAGAACTTCGGCGGCGAGGTCGCCGAGGAGCAGCCCGCCGCGCAGCAGCAGCCGCCGGCCGCCGCCCCCGGTTTCGCCCCGCCGCCGCAGTCCGCCGCGCCTCCGGCGTTCGGCGCGCCGGCCGCGCCCCAGGCACCCGCCCCCGCCCCGGCCCCGGCCCCGGCTCCCGCACCCGTGCACGCGGCCCCGACGATGGCCGCGCCCATGGCGCCCCCGGCACCCGCCCCCGCCCCGGCCCCGGCCGCCCCCGGGCCGTACGGACAGCCGCCGCAGCCCCCGCAGTTCGGCCAGGTCCCCGGTCAGGTGCCCGGGCAGATGCCCGGCCAGGTGCCGCCGCCGGGCGCCCCCGCCCCCTACGGCCAGCCGGCCCCCGGTCCGTACGGGCAGCAGCCGCAGCCCCCGCAGTTCGGCCAGGTCCCGCAGCAGCCGGGCCTGCCGCAGGGCGTCCCCCAGGGCGCGCCCGCCACCGGCGCCGGGCTCGCCGCCGCGCTCGCGCCGTACAAGGAGACGCCGACCGGCACCCGCTGGACCCCGCAGAACCAGCAGCTCATGCGGGTCGACCTGGCCATGGGCGGCGTGCCCGTCCTGGCCCGGCAGGGCTCCATGGTCATGTACCAGGGCAAGGTCGAATTCGCCCACAAGGGAGCCGGATTCACCGGCCGGATCGTCGGCAACGCCACCGGCCAGGAGATGGAGCTGATGCGCTGCACCGGCCGCGGCCAGGTCTTCCTCGCCGAGGGCGGCGCCCATCTGCACCCGATCGAGCTCCAGGGCGACGCCATCTGCGTCTCCGCCGAGAACGTGCTCGCCTTCGACGAGTCGCTGCAGTACGAGGTGCGGCGCATCGAGGGCCACGGCATCCCCGGCGGCGCCCTGTTCACCATGCAGTTCCAGGGCACCGGCACCGTCGTCGTGAAGACCCACGGCATCCCGGTCGTCCTGCCCGTCACGCCGACCACCTTCGCCGACTGCAACGCCGTCGTCGCCTGGTCGGCCGCCTCCCAGGTCATCCTCTCCAGCCAGGTCAGGCTGCGCCGCAACGCCTACCCGGGCCACAGCGGGGAGACCGTGAACCTCCAGTTCCGGGGCGCCCCCGGCAACTTCATCGTCGTCCAGCCCTACGAGGTCTGAGGGAGCCCGGAACCATGAACCAGCAACTCGCGGGCTACGCCCCGACCCCGATCACGGCCCGTATGGAGAACCACGGCCGCTCCATGCTGAAGGTCGCCATGGCCAGCGGCCAGGACCTGTACGCGCGTACCGGCTCGATGGTCGCCTACGAGGGCTTCATCACCTACGAGCCCAACCCGCCCGCCGTGCGCCAGGTCGCCCAGGCATGGGCCACCGGCGAAGGCGCGCCGGTCATGAAGTGCTCCGGCGACGGACTGCTCTACCTCGCCGACTACGGCGCCGACGTCGTCGTGATCAACCTCCAGAACGACTCGATCTCCGTCAACGGCACCAATGTGCTCGCCTTCGACGCCCACCTCCAGTGGGGCGTCGAGCGGGTCAAGGGCCTCGCCAAGTTCGCCGGCCAGGGCCTGTTCAACGTCGAGATCGCGGGCACCGGATGGGTCGCCCTCACCTCGCGCGGCACGCCGATCGTCGTCGACTGCGGCCGGGGCGAGGACGAGACGTACGTCGACCCGGACGCGCTCGTCGCCTGGTCGCCGAATCTGAAGGTCAAGGGCAAGCGCAGCTTCAAGGCCGGTTCGCTCATCGGGCGGGGCAGCGGCGAGGCGTATCAGATGGCCTTCTCGGGCCAGGGCATCGTCGTCGTACAGCCGAGCGAGGACAGCACCGACCGCCTGCGGGTCCGGGGCTGAGGGGGAGCGAGAACACACCATGCAGAGCCCGCTTTTCAACCACGCGGAACAGCAGAGCCAGGAGCGCTACGTCATCCAGAACCCGCAGCTCCTGCGGGTCACCCTGGGCGGCTCGGACGACATCCTGGCCCGCAAGGGCGCGATGGTCGCCTACCAGGGTCTCGTCGACTTCGACGGCGAGTACCAGACCCCGAGCCAGCGCCGGGCCCGCGCCCGCACCGGCGAGGGCCTCGACCTGATGCGCTGCTCCGGTCAGGGCACGGTCTACTTCGCCAACCTCGCCCAGTACATCCACGTCGTGGAGGTCGAGCAGGAGGGCCTGACCGTCGACAGCTCGTACGTCCTGGCGCTCGACTCGACGCTGCACACCGAGGTCATCGCCGTGGACAGCCAGTACGGCATCTCCGGCACCGGCAAGTACCAGCTCAACATCTCCGGCCGTGGCAAGGTCGCCCTGATGACCTCGGGCCAGCCGCTGATGATGCAGGTCACGCCCGAGAAGTACGTCAGCGTCGACGCGGACGCGATCGTCGCCTGGTCCACCGGGCTGCGGGTCCAGATGCAGGCCCAGACGGTCAACAGCAGCGTGATGCGCCGCCGCGGCAACACCGGCGAGGGCTGGGAGCTCAGCTTCCTCGGCCAGGGCTTCGCGCTGGTCCAGCCGAGCGAGGTCATGCCGCCGCAGAACGCCGCCCTCGGGCAGGGCGTCGCCGCCCAGTTCGGGGTCGGCCAGCACGGCTCGCGCTCCCAGAACCAGAACAACGCCTGGAACTGAGCAGCCGCAGGACACCTGAGTAAGGGGCGGCCTCCCAGGGAGGCCGCCCCTTATAAGAGGGGTGCTCAGCTCAGCCGGGCCAGCGTTCCCTCGAGGAGCCGGACCACCGAGGTGTCCGCCACGCCCGCCACCTCGTCGTAACCGAACCAGCGCAGGTCCAGCGACTCGTCGCTGATCTCCGCCGCGGCCCCGGCCGGCGCCAGCGCCGCGTACTGCACGTCCAGGTGCCAGTGGCACGGCGCCGGGATCGGATGCCGGTCGAGGCGCACGGGCCCGCCCGGCAGGAGCGTCAGACCCGTCGCGATCCCCGACTCCTCCCGGGCCTCGCGCAGGGCCGCCGCCTCCAGGGTCGGGTCGCCCGGCTCGCAGTGCCCGCCCATCTGGAGCCACATCCCCAGCTTCTTGTGCAGGGTCAGCAGCACCTGCCCCCGCGTGGGGTCGATCACCAGCGCGCTGCTGGTGAGGTGACCGGCCTCGCAGGGTTTGTACATGCCGTCCGGATGGGCGGCCAGGTGCTCCAGATAGACGTCACGGAGCTCCGGCTGGTCCTCGTACCCCTTCAGCACCAGGACTGCGTCGTCGTACAGGCTCACTTCTGGGTGTCGTCCTTGCCCTCGTCGCCCTCGCTGCCGTCGCCCCGGCCCTCGGAGCGGCCCTCGGCCGCCTCGCCGAGCATCTTGTCGAGCTCGGAGAAGTCCAGGTGCTCGCGGTGGACGAAGCCGTCCGGGTCGTCCAGATCCGTCGCCGTCGGCAGCATGTCCGGGTGCTCCCACAGGCCGTCCCGGCCGTCCACCCCGCGCGCGTCCGTGAGCGAGGCCCACAGCCGTGCGGCGTCCCGCAGGCGGCGCGGACGAAGCTGGAGACCGATCAGGGTCGCGAAGGTCTGCTCCGCGGGGCCGCCCGTCGCCCGCCGGCGGCGCAGCGTCTCGCGCAGCGCGTCCGCCGAGGTGAGCCGGGACTTCGCGGCCTCGTGCACCACCGCGTCCACCCAGCCCTCGACCAGCGCGAGCGCCGTCTCCAGACGGGCCAGCGCGGCCTTCTGCTCCGGCGTGTCCTCCGGCTGGAACATGCCCTGCTGGAGCGCCTCCTGCAACTGCTCGGGGTGGCTCGGGTCGAGCTGGCCCACCGCCTCCTCCAGCTTGGAGGTGTCGACCTTGATCCCTCGGGCATAGCCCTCGACCGCGCCGAACAGATGCGAGCGCAACCACGGCACATGCGCGAAAAGACGCTGGTGAGCGGCCTCGCGCAGGGCCAGATAGAGCCGGACCTCGTCGGACGGGACGCCCAGGTCCTTGCCGAAGGCGGCCACGTTCAGCGGGAGCAGCGCCGCCTTGCCGGCCGGGCCGAGCGGCAGGCCGACGTCCGTCGAGCCGACGACCTCACCCGCGAGCACGCCCACGGCCTGACCGATCTGCTGACCGAACATGGCGCCGCCCATGGAGCGCATCATGCCGATCAGCGGGCCCGCCATGGCCTGCATCTCCTCCGGCAGCACGTCGCCCATCGCCGCGCCGACCCGCTCGGCGACCGGGTCGACGAGCTGCTGCCAGGCCGGCAGCGTCGCCTCGACCCACTCGGCGCGGCTCCACGCCACGGCCGTGCCCGCGCCCGAGGGCAGCGAGGTGACCTGGTCGAGCCACAGGTCGGCGAGACGCACCGCCTCCTCGACCGCGGCCTTCTCGGCCGGGCCGACGCTCTCGTCCTTGGTGCCGTCGGCCGTGCCCTGCGCGACGACCTGGCGGGCGATCTGCTTGGCCATCTCCCAGTTGACCGGCCCGCCCTCGTAGCTGAGCATCTGGCCGAGCTGCTGGAAGGCGGCGCCCAGGTCCTGGGGGTTCATCGAGCCGAACATCGCGGCGAACGGATTGTCCGCGCCGCCCGGCCCGCCCATGCTCATGCCCATGCCCGGGAAGCCGAAGCCGAACGCACCGCCGCCCTGGCCACCGGGCCCCTGTCCACCGGACCCCTGGCCACCTCCGGCGGGGTCCTTCTTCTTGCCCTCGTCGCCGTTCTCCGGCTCCTCCGGCGGAAGGCCGAATCCGAATGGGGTGTCACTCACAGGTTTCCTCGGCTCGTCAGGCCGCCGGCTTCCTGCCGACGGCGGGCTCTCGGCTCGGCTCGCCTCCCCGACTCCACACCACCAGCGTAGACATCCGCACCGGATCCGGGCTCGGTGCTCCGCCGGGCCGTGGGCTGCGGCAGGATGGACGCCACCTGGTACGTACGCGTCATTCGGGTACGTACTGAAGACAACCGCTGGAGACGCCCGGTGAGTTCCCCAGATCCTCAGGTTCGCGCAGCGCGAAACCCCTCAACCCGGTCCGCCGCGCGCGGCCCCGTCGTCGCGGTCACCGGTGCCGCGTCCGGCGTCGGTGACCTGCTGACCCGGCGCCTCGCCGCGTCCGAGGAGGTCAGGCAGGTCGTCGCGATCGACGAGCGGCGCGGCGACGTGCCCGAGGCGCGATGGCACATCCTCGACGTGCGCGACCCCGCCATCGCCGAGAAGCTGCGCGGCGCGGACGTCGTCGTGCACCTCGCCGTCGACCTCGACCTGGAGACCGACCCCGCCGCCCGCACGGCCTACAACGTGCGCGGCACCCAGACCGTGCTCACCGCCGCCGCCGCGGCCGGGGTGCACCGGGTCGTCCTGTGCACCTCCGCCATGGTCTACGGCGCGCTGCCCGACAACGACATCCCGCTCTCCGAGGACGCCGAGCTGCGCGCCACCGCCGAGGCCACCGGCGTGGGCGACCTGCTGGAGATCGAGCGCCTCGCCCGCCGCGCGCCCCGCGCGCACCCCGGGCTCAACGTGACGGTGGTCCGGCCGGCCGTCCTGGTGGGCGGCACGGACACCGCGCTGACCCGCTACTTCGAGTCGCCCCGGCTGCTGGTCGTCGCCGGATCCCGCCCCACCTGGCAGTTCTGCCACGTCGACGACCTGGTCAGCGCCCTGGAGTACGCGGCCCTGGAGAAGGTCGACGGCGAGTTCGCGGTCGGCTGCGAGGGCTGGCTCGAACAGGAGGAGGTCGAGGAGCTGTCCGGCATCCGGCGCATGGAGCTGCCCTCCGCGGTGGCGCTCGGCGCGGCGGCCCGGCTGCACCGGATCGGCCTGACCCCCTCTCCGGCCGGCGACCTCGCCTACACGATGCACCCCTGGGTGGTCAGCGTCGGCCGGCTGCACGACGCCGGCTGGCGGCCCCGGTGGACCAACGAGGAGGTGCTCGCCGCGCTCCTGGAGGAGGTGGAGGGCCGGCACACCGTCGCGGGCCGCCGGCTCGGCCGCAAGGACGCGACGGCGGCGGGCGCGGCCGGTGCCACGGTGGCGCTGCTCGGCACGGCGGCCCTCGTCCGGCAGATGCGGAAGCGGCGCGGCCTGTAGGACCCTCCTACGGAGGGTCCGCTCTTGCCGGTCGAAAACGCCATTCCGCGTCGTCGGTGCCGTACGGCACGATGGAGTCATGGCAGACACGCATGACCACCCGGGCGAGCGGGCCGCGGACGACCCGATCAAGCTCCTCGCGATCCGTGACACCCCGCTCTCCGTCGACGAGGTCTTCCGCGCGGTCGGCGACGACGCCGCGGGCGGCACGACCCTGTTCGTGGGCACGGTGCGCAACCACGACGGCGGCGCCGACGTGGACGCCCTCGGCTACTCCTGCCACCCCACCGCCGAGGCGGAGATGCGCCGGGTCGCCGAGAAGGTCGTCGCGAACCACCCCGTGCGCGCCCTGGCCGCCGTCCACCGGGTGGGTGACCTCCATGTGGGTGACATCGCCGTGGTCGTCGCCGTCTCCTGCCCGCACCGCGGCGAGGCGTTCCAGGCGTGCCGCCAGTTGATCGACGACCTCAAGCACGAGGTCCCCATCTGGAAGCACCAGACGTTCTCGGACGGCACCGAGGAGTGGGTCGGCGCCTGCTGAGAGGCCCGCGCTGGGCGCGGTGAGTGACGACGCCACAGCAAGGCGCCACGCCGACGACCAGTAGTCGAACGGCCCGATTTGCGTAACCGCCCCCCAGGCGTGAGCGTTGATCCCGCGGATGAATAATCTGCTGATCGACTCACTGGTGACCACTGGGGATGGGAGGTCGGGATGGCTGCGCTCGCCTGGTTGCTGATTCCGCTTTTCGCCGTCGTCGGCGCGGCGATATGGGGAAGCTGGGCCCAGAGGGACAAGACGATAGGCGACGTCGCCGAGCTCGCCGGATACGCGCGATTCCGGGACGCCATGGAGCGGTCCCACGCGACTCCCACCCCCGCCCCCACGCGCAGCCCCGCCCACCACCCCGCGTCCGCCGCCTCCACCTCCCCCTCCGCCTCCGCTTCGGCGTTGTCCGACCGCGAGGCGTCCGCGGCGACGACCACCGGCTGATCCCCGTACGGAAGCCCCTTACAGAGGCCCCGTGCAGAAGCCCCGTACGGACCGCCCCAGGGGTGCGCTCACAGACCGGTCCCGTACTGTCGTTCCATGCCACGCCGCACTGCGACGATGCTCGCCTCCACCCTGGTCCTGATCACGCTGCTCTGTGTCGGCGTCCTCATCCCGGTGCCCTACGCGGAGATGAGCCCCGGCCCCACGGTGAACACCCTCGGTGAGGCGCGCGGAGAGCCGGTCCTGCAGATCTCGGGACGTCAGACGTACCCGACGTCCGGCCACCTCAACATGACGACCGTCCGGGTCACCAGCGCGGACTACAAGATGAACGCGGTCGAGGCCGTCTACGGCTGGCTGGCCCACGACAGCGTCGTGGTGCCGCACGACACGCTCTACCCGGACGGCAAGACCGAGGAGCAGTCGAGCCAGGAGAACGCCGAGGAGTTCTCCCAGTCGCAGGAGAGCGCCAAGGTCGCGGCCCTCCAGGAGCTCGGCATCCCGGTCACCACCCGGGTCGTCGTCGCCACCGTCGTCAAGGGCACCCCCGCCGAGGGGAAGCTGCACGCCGGCGACGTCATCCGCGCCGTGGACGGCGTGGCCGTCAAGGCGCCGGGCGACGTCGCCAAGCTCGTCACCAAGCACCGGCCCGGCCAGGACGTCACCTTCACCATCGTCCCGGCGAAGGAGGCCGCCGCAGCGGAGAAGGCCCACCGGGACGCCACCAGGACCGAGAAGGTGGTCCTCAGGACCGCCAGGTCCAAGGAGGGCGACCGGGCCATCGTCGGCATCCAGGCCGGCACCGACCACGTCTTCCCGTTCACCATCGACATCAAGCTCGCCGACGTCGGCGGCCCCAGCGCCGGTCTGATGTTCGCGCTCGGCATCCTCGACAAGCTCACCCCCGGCTCGCTCACCGACGGCCGCTTCGTCGCCGGCACCGGCACCATCGACGACAAGGGCAAGGTCGGCCCGATCGGCGGCATCGAGATGAAGCTGGTCGGCGCGCGCAAGGCGGGCGCCGAGTACTTCCTCACCCCGGCCGACAACTGCGCCGCGGCCGCCTCCGACACGCCCGCCGGCCTCACCCTGATCAAGGTGAACACGATCGACGACGCGACGAAGTCGCTGGAGAAGCTGCGCAAGGGCGACACGGCGTCCCTGCCCCGCTGTTCCACGAGCTGAGGCCGGGACGGGGCCGACCCGGCGCGGCCCGGCCCCCCGTCCGGGCCCCGGTCCGCTACGACGCGAAGGTCGCCGCCAGCGCGTCCGCCAGGCCCGGCACCAGGTCGGGCCCGGTCAGCACCTCGGTCGGCGAGTCCTTCTCGCGCAGCCGGATCGCGGCCTCCCGCGCCCCGTCCCGCAGCACCGCGACGGTCATCCGGACCTCCTGGCGCTCCGGGTGCCGGGCCACCCACGCGGCCAGTCCGGCCTCGTCGAGGTCCTTCGGCACGGACGCCTCGGCCGACGGCGGCAGCATCAGCCGCTCGACCGTGAGCGCGCAGCCGGCCACGGCGTCGGGCCAGGCGATGGTGCCGAGGAACTCGTCGAGGGGCTTGCCGGCCGGCAGCTCCTCCTGCTCGATCGGCGTGTAGGCGGTGGCGGCCTCCTCGCCGAGACCGAGCTGGGAGGCGAGCGAGGGCTCCTGGGCGCGCAGCCTGGCCGTGTCGACCAGGGCGAAGAGCCGGGCCGGCCGGTCCCAGCCGAGGCCGGCCGCGTAGGCGTCGATCTCGAGTACGGCACGGGTGAGGGGACTCGCGGCCATCGGGGGACCGGAGGGGGAAAGGTTGGACATGGGCAATATCCTGCCTCCTCCACCCCGGAACACGGGAACTAGGTAAAGCCTCAGTAAGTTGCATCAGTGGGCTCTACGATCGCGGAGCCTGCTTATCGACGCATTCGACGCATCAACCTCGAGGGGCGCACGTTGGCTTTCCAGATGCCGGACCGCGGAGGCGGCACAGGTCCTTCCGGGCCAAGGATCAGAGTCGGCCGCCCGTCCCGGCGCGCCCGTACGCTGCTGATGACGCTGGGCGTCCTGGCGGTCCTCGCCATGGCGTTCGTGATGTTCGCCGGGTTCTGGACGGACTGGCTCTGGTACCGCTCGGTGCGGTACCAGTCCGTCTTCACCACCACCCTGTGGACCAAGATCGGTCTCTTCCTCGTCTTCGGCCTGCTCATGGCCGTGGCCGTCGGTCTGAACATCTGGCTGGCGTACCGGCTGCGGCCGCCGCTGAGCGCGATGTCGATGGAGCAGCAGAGCCTCGACCGGTACCGGATGGGCATCGCGCCCTTCAAGAAGTGGGTGCTGCTCGCCGTCACGGCCCTGATCGGCCTGATCGCCGGCGCCTCCGCCTCCGGCCAGTGGCGGACCTGGCTGATGTGGGTGAACGGGGTCCCGTTCGGCGAGAAGGACCCGCAGTTCAAGCTGGACGTGGCGTTCTACGCCTTCGACCTGCCCTGGTACCGCTTCCTGCTGGCCTTCGGCTTCGCGGCCGCGGTCCTCTCCCTGATCGCCGCCGCGCTCACGCACTACCTGTACGGCGGTCTGCGGATCACCAGCCCGGGCGCCCGCGCGACCGCCGCGGCCACCGGGCACCTGTCGGTGCTGCTCGGCGTCTTCGTGTCGCTGAAGGCCGTGGCGTACTGGCTCGACCGTTACGGCCTGGCCGTGAAGTCCAGCGACTTCAAGGCGACCGGCAACTGGACCGGCCTGCGGTACGTGGACGCCAACGCCTATCTGCCGGCGAAGACGATCCTGTTCTGCATCGCCGTGATCTGCGCGGTGCTGTTCTTCGCGACGCTGTGGCGGCGCACCTGGCAGCTTCCGGTGATCGGCTTCGGCCTGATGGTGCTCTCGGCGATCCTGATCGGCGGCCTCTACCCGGCCATCGTGCAGAAGTTCCAGGTCCAGCCGAACGAGCAGGCCAAGGAAGCGCCGTACATCAAGAAGAACATCGACGCGACCCGCAAGGCGTACGCCATCGACTCCACCAAGCCGGAGGAGTACTCGGGCAAGTCGACGGTCAAGGACAAGGACCGGCTGCGGAGCGACGCCGACACGGCGGCCAGCTACCGGCTGATCGACCCGAACATCGTGTCGCCGACCTTCCAGCAGCTCGAGCAGAAGCGGAAGTACTACCAGTTCCCGCTGACCCTCGACGTGGACCGCTACCAGGGCAAGGACACCGTGGTCGGTCTGCGCGAGCTCAACATCCGCGGCATCCCGAAGCGGAACTGGATCAACGACCACTTCACCTACACCCACGGCTACGGCGCGATCATGGCCACGGGTACGCAGACGGACGCCAACGGCTCGCCGATCTTCACCGAGCAGGGGCTGCCGACCACGGGCGGACTCGGCCCGTACGAGCAGCGCATCTACTACGGCGAGAAGACCGACCAGTACTCGATCGTGGGCGGGCCCCAGAAGGAGCTCGACTACGAGGAGAACGGCGAGAAGACCACCAGCTACCAGGGCAAGAGCGGGGTCAACCTCTCCAACACCTTCAACCGGGCGGCGTACGCGGTCGCCTTCAGCGAGCCGCAGATCCTCTACTCGGGGGCCATCGGCGACGGCTCGCGGATCCTCTACAACCGCACCCCCAAGGAGCGGGTCGAGGCGGTCGCGCCCTGGCTGACCATCGACGGCGACGCCTACCCGGCGGTCGTCGACGGCCGCATCCAGTGGATCGTCGACGCGTACACCACCACCAACGGCTACCCGTACGCCTCGCGCACCACGCTGGGCGAGACCACGGCCGACGCGCTGACGGTCGGCAACCAGCAGCGCGCCGTCGTCGCCCAGCAGAACCAGGTCAACTACATCCGCAACTCGGTGAAGGCCACCGTCGACGCGTACGACGGCACGGTGAACCTCTACCAGTGGGACAAGCAGGACCCGGTCCTCAAGACGTGGATGAAGGCGTTCCCGGGCACGGTCAAGGCCCGTGAGCAGATCGACCCCGACCTCATGCAGCACCTGCGCTACCCGCAGGACATGTTCAAGGTCCAGCGCGAGCTGCTCACCCGCTACCACGTGCAGGACCCGGCGCAGTTCTACAGCGGCTCGGACGCCTGGCAGGTGCCGGACGACCCGACCAACAAGGACGGCAACGCGGTCCCGCCGTACTACCTGAGCATCAAGATGCCCGGGGACCAGGCGCAGAAGTTCTCGCTGACGACGACGTTCACGCCGAACGGGCGGCCCAACCTGGGCGGCTTCATGACGGTGGACGCCGATGCCACCAGCAAGGACTACGGCCGGATAAGGCTGCTGCGGGTCGGCGAGGACGTGCCGGGCCCCGAGCAGGTGCAGAACAAGCTCAACAGCCTGCCGTCGGTCGCCCAGTTCGTCCGTGACATGAAGGGCGCCGACTCCGACATCCAGTACGGCAACCTGCTCACGGTGCCGCTGGACGGCGGCTTCCTGTACGTCGAGCCGGTCTACGCCCAGGGCCGCAACGCGCACTACCCGCTGCTGAAGAAGGTCGCGGTGTCGTACGTGGACGCGGACCAGCCGGACGGGGACACGACCAAGGACACCACCGTGTTCGAGGACACCCTCACGGCGGCGCTGAACGCGGTCTTCGGGGTCGAGGGCACCGCCCCGCCGGCCACCCAGCCGCCGGGCACGAAGCCTCCGGCGCCGGTGACGAACGACGCCGCGCTGAAGCAGGCCATCGCGGACGCCCAGAAGGCGTACGACGACGGTGAGGCGGCGCTGCAGAAGGGCGACTGGGCGGCCTACGGCAAGTCCCAGGAGGCCCTGCAGGACGCCCTCCAGCGGGCGGCGGAGGCGGGAGCGAAGCTCCAGAGCGGCGCCGGCGGCGCCAAGCCCACGCCGAACGCGACCCCGAGCACGACTCCGAGCTCGACCCCGAGCACGGCTCCGAGCTCGACCCCGAGCCCGGGGAGCCGTTAAGCGGTAAAAGCCCTGCTCCGCGTCGTGATAGCGTGTGAACACACGACGCGGGGTGGAGCAGCTCGGTAGCTCGCTGGGCTCATAACCCAGAGGTCGCAGGTTCAAATCCTGTCCCCGCTACTGAAGACGAGGGCCCGGATCCATCAGGATCCGGGCC
>NZ_JBEXQW010000059.1:0-45767 GCF_040612775.1 Streptomyces sp. NPDC006339 | reverse complement strand
GCCGTCACCATCCGGTCCAAGGCCACTACGAAGTCCACGGCCCTCGGCGTTCTCTACAAGAGCCACAAGTTCACCGTGCACAAGAAGAGCGGCAATTGGCTCTACATCACGAACAAGACGACGGGCGTCAAGGGCTGGGTCTCCGGCACGTACGTCTACCGAGACGTCCGCATGTGCCTCAGCTGACAGGCACGCAGCAGTAACCCGTCCACTCCCTAGCCGGGTTGCCTGACTCCTCGTCAATTCCCTGTCCCAATTTCCAGGTGTCGCCTTCCGGGAGGAGTTCCCCTTGTTCGATGACATATCCGATGGCATTGCGGATGTCGTGGGTGTGCTTACCGAACGGATCGAAGCCCACTTCGGAATGGGCATGGATCAGTTGAGGGCCGCAGTCACGGTCGCGCCGACCGCGAACCCTGATGCCACCGAGGTCGTCAAGTGGCATGGTCACCTCGTCGACGCCCAGGCTGTGCTCGACCGAGCGGAGGACGACCTGCTCGCCGCGTTGGAGACGCAGCCCAGTGAGATCGACGACCCCGCGATGGGCCTCGCCCAGCGCGTCAACGCGGCCGTCACGGCACGCGACGGCCGGGCCCAGGTCGTGCGGTGGCTTCTCGATCCCGACGCTCCGGGGAGGAAGGGCCTAGCTGCCGAACGCCTCGCCCGTCTCGATCGCGGCGCCCGCAAGGGCCCGGCGGTCCAGACCAGCGCT
The DNA here is from genome assembly GCF_040612775.1 of Streptomyces sp. NPDC006339. Lineage (NCBI taxonomy): Bacteria > Bacillati > Actinomycetota > Actinomycetes > Kitasatosporales > Streptomycetaceae > Streptomyces > Streptomyces sp. NPDC006339. The sequence continues at coordinate 45,055 of NZ_JBEXQW010000059.1, read as the reverse complement.
CCGCTCCGCCCCGCGGTTGCGCCGGCGTCGGTGCCGCGAGCGGGAAGGGGCGTGCTGTGAGCGTCCGACTCAAGTCCAGCACCGCAGACGGCCGCCTGCAGGAGGTCTTCGGCGCCCCGGTCGCCGAGCTGTACGCGACGGCTACCGGGCCCGATACCCCTCCCGCGCTGGCCCGTGCCCTGGAGCTGCGCTCCTTCCTCGCCCTCGCCGAGGAGCAGGTCGCCCGCGTCCGCGACCGCGTGCACGAGGCGATGGCACCCGACCGGGACATGGGCGAGCTGTCAGCCGGTGACCTCCGCTTCGACGCGCAGTGGCTGGAGGCGGCGCTTGATGCCCGCAACGGCTACCCCGCCGCCATCGGCCAGCTGCTGCGCACCATGCCACCACCCGATCAGCAGTCCCGCCCCGTCCGTACGGCGCGGCCAGTGGGCGACGCCGCCCTTCCTTCGTCCCTTGCCGCCCCGGTACCCGTGCGTGCCGGGGCGGCAAGGGCCCGCCGACCGTGAAAGCCCCCGCTTGCCCCACTCGACGTCCACCGAGATAGCCGGACGGATCGAGGACCTGTACGGCGCACCGCTCGCCGACCTCGAAGCTCATGCCCGAGACCAGCCGCCCGGCATGCTGGCCGCCCTGCTCGGCATGCACGCCGACCTCGCCCTCGCCGAGCGCAGCATCGAGTACCACCGCGATCAGCTCGCCCGGCTCCTCCACCCGGAACGGCAGATCACCCGGCCCGAGGTCTCCCACCTCCTCGACGGAGCCCGTCGGCTCGCCGAAGCCGTCGCCGCCCGCGACGCCCAGACCAAGTCGGTCTCCGCCGTTCTGCAGAGCCTGACCCGTATTTCGGCCCCGGCACCCTCCCCGCCGGCATCCGCGCCGCCCGTACCGGCTCCGCCCCGACCGGCCCAGAGCACGACGCGAAGCCGCTGACTCGCAGGCGATTTCCCTCTTCCCACCCAGGAGTTCCTACCTTGGCCATCACCGCTCTGCCTCCCGACACCGACGCCGACATCGCCCGGGTCACCGAGGCCCTCGCCATGATCACTCCGCGCTGGAACGTCAGGATCATGCTGGCGCTCTCCGGGCCGCCGCTGCGCTACAGCGAGCTGGCGGCCCGGGTGCCCTGGCTGCAGAGCGGCCAGCTCCACCCCAAGCTCAAGTCGCTGTGCGACGCCGGGCTCGTCGAGCGCACCGAACACACCGCGCGGCACGTCACCTACGGCCACACCGACCGTGGTGCCGCCCTGCTGCCGGTGCTGCCGGTGATCGTCACCTGGGCCGAGGAGCACCTGGAGAAGCCGGATCGCCCGCTGCCCGTGATCGAGCAAGTCGAGGACAGCCTCACCCTGCTCACCCGGCGTCACGCCGCCGCCCTGCTGTGGGTGCTCAAGCAGCGCGGAGAAGTGAGCGGCCGGGCCCTGGCCAGGATCGTCATGCCGAGCAGTGACTGGACCAACGTCTACCCGCCGCTACGGCAGTTGGTAGCCGACGGCTTGGTCGACACCGACGGGATCGGCCGCCCCTACCGGCTGTCCGCAGCGGGCGACGGCCTGGGGCCCGTTCTCGGAGCCGTGTCCGCGTGGTCCGCCGGTCAGCCCCTCAGCAAGGCCGGACAGCACCCGGTCTGGGGGCACCCCCAGACGACGCCCGCTCCGAAGCGATGGGTCAGCAACCAGACCCGGCCGACGTGGCACAACCGCGACCTCTTCTCCCACGCAATGCCCGCCCGCCCGACGGCGGCCCTCCCGGCGGGAGGCCCGCGCCGATGATGACCACCCTCTTCACCGCCGCCGAACTGCACAAGGCCACCGCGCTGCTGGCCTCGCCACCGCTGGTCCGGCTCATCACCGAGATCGACGACAACGGAGCAATACCGCCGCGACGACTGGCCAGCATCATCCCCGACCTCTCCACGCACCACCTGCGCCTTGCTGCCGAGACGGCCCGCGCCCATGGCCTCGTCCGGTCCGTGCCCGGCGTCGGCCTGGAACTCACCGAGACCGGTTCGGCTCTGGCCGACGTCTACGACGCGACCGCCCGATGGGCCCGCCGCCACGCTTACCCGGATCCGGTCTGCGACTTCGGCAGCCGCGTCCGGTACACCTTCGACCTCCTGGCGTCCGCGCTCGGAACCGGGCAGGCCGATGGCTTCCCCTCTCCGGCGACCGAGCCGGTGGTCGGCTCCGAGCCCGACACGGACCTTGATCGTCTTCGCACCCTGCTGCTCCAGTGGCTGACCACCAATCCGCAGGTCACCGCGCTGCCCGAGCCCGAGCCGATCGCGTGAGCACAGCGGTCGCACCCCGGCACGCGCGCCACACCGCCGGGCTGATGCGCGGCATCTACCTGCCGCGCACGGCGGACGCCCTGGCGTTCGCCATGTCCACCTACGGCATCCCCCTCCTTGTCTTGGCCACCACACGCTCCGCCACCCTGACGGGCGCCGCCTTCGCCCTGGAGTGGATCCCGAGGCTGGCGGCGTTCGGGTGGGCCGGCTCGGTCGTCGACCGGCGCGGAGCATCCGTCGTCTTCCACCTCGCCTCCCTGGGTCGAGCGCTGGCCCTCACCACCGGCGCCGTTCTTCTCTACCTGTACCCGTCCGGCATCGTGGCGAGCGTGACCGTGATGGCGCTCGCGGCGACCACCGGCGTGCTCACGGAGTTCAGTTACATCGCGGCCGAGACCGCGGGTGCCGCTGCCGGCCGCCGAGCCGGTGCACGCGCCCACCGCGTCCAGGCCGTTCTGCTCGGGATCGACCAGACCGCGACCTTGGCCGGACCCGCGCTCGCCGGACTGCTCCTGCTCACCGGCCCGCCGCAGATGCTCGCGGTGATCACCGCGCTCTCGCTGCTCGCCGCGCTGCTCGCCCTGCGCACACCCCCTTCGCCTGTCGCCCCGGCCCGACTGCCCAAGGGGCAGACGAACGCCGGCCTGCTCACCGGATGGCGCACCATCCGCTCGCTGCCCGCGCTCGGCTGGCTCGTGACCGGGCTGACCCTGTCCAACCTGGCCACCGGTCTCTTCCAAGCGGCTGGACCCGTGATCGTCGTCCAGCACTACGGGCAGTCGACCACCGCCGTCGGCCTGGTCTGGTCCGCCGCTGCCGGAGCGACGCTCCTGGCCGTCACCATCTGCCGGTTCGCGATCGACCGCCTGGGCCTGTGGCCGGTCGGTGCCGCCTGCGCCTCCCTCGCCTCGCTCGCCTGTCTCGCCGCCGCCCAGGCCCCCGACTACCTCTCCTACCTGATCCTGGTCGCCCTCCTCATGGCGGGCGAAGGCGGCATGACGGTGGTCCTGCGCACCCTGCGCTCCCGCCTCATTCCACCGGAGAAGTTCGGCAGCACCCTGTCGGCGACCATCCTCATCCTCCTGCTGCCCTTCCCCGTCGCCGGCGTGCTGACCGCACTCACCCCACCCGAGGCACTGGGCCACGTCATCACCGCCTGCGCCGCCCTGCAGGCCCTCGGGCTGTTCCTCGCCTTCGCCCGCCTGCGCACCGACCCCGCCCTGCACTCCTGACCCCGCCACGCTTTCCCCAGCCTGTGGAGAACCCCATGCCCGCTGTCGCTCTCGGCCCGAACCCTGCGCGCGGTCGCACCATCACCGAGCAGTTCCACGCCTTCGACGCACACAACCCGCACGTCTACCGAGCCCTGGAACGCCTGGCCGCCCGCCGCCTTGCCGCCGGCGCCACCCGCGTCGGCGTGAAGGACCTCTTCGAAGACCTGCGCCGCCAGCTCCCCCACGGCGTCGCCGGGCTGAACAACAACTACACCGCCCTCTACGCCCGCCGCCTGGTCGACGACCACCCCCGCTGGGCCGGCGCGTTCGAGCTGCGCCGCCGCCGCGCCGCCTGAAACGCGCGCCCTGCCCTCCACCGATACGGAGAACCCTTCTTGCCCGCTCGTCCCCTCGTACTCGTCGTCTCTCCGGGCGATGAGATCTACCGCGGCTACTGCCTCGAGCAGGTGGCCGCCGCGTACGACGTCGTCCTGCTGACCGGTACCGAGCCGTCGTGGGAGAAGCCGTACATCGTCGACCACGCCGTCGTCGCCCTGAACGACTCCGCAGCGCTGCTCGCCGCCGGCCGCGCCCTGGCCGAACGCCACGACCTCGGCGGCGTCGTCACGTGGGACGAGTGGAACCTCGTCCCCACCGCCCGTCTCGCCCGCGCGCTCGGCCTGCCGTCGAACTCCGTCGAGGTGACACGAGGCTGCCGCAACAAGGCCACCGCCCGCACGCTGTTCGCCCGCCACGGGGTGCCGTCGGCATCCTCCATGACGGCGCGCAGTCTGGTGGAGGCAGGACTGGCGACCATGACGCTGGGCTACCCCGCCGTCATCAAGCCGACCGCGTTCGCCGGCAGCATCGGCGTGATTCGCGTCAACCGGCCCGAAGAACTCCCCGCCGCGTTCGAGTTCGCCTCGGCCGGCGCGAGCCGCAGCCGCGAGGACACGGCCGTCCTGGTCGAGGAGTACCTCGACGGCCCCGAGGTCTCCGTCGAGTGCGTCACCCACCGCGGCGAGACCACCGCCGTCGCCGTGACCCGCAAGCAGCTGGGCCCCGCCCCGTACTTCGAGGAGATCGGCCACACCGTCGATGCGGCCGACCCGCTCCTCGCGCAGGTCGCCCCCGTCGCGGCGGCGGCCGTCAAGGCCCTGGGGCTCACCCACGGCGTACAGCACGTCGAGATGCGTCTCGTGGACGGCCGGCCTCGGCTGATCGAGGTGAACGCGCGCATCGGCGGCGACATGATCGGACACCTCGTCCGCCTCGCCACCGGCATCGACCTGCCGAGGGCCGCCGCCGACCTCGCCTGCGGCCGAGAACCAGACCTCACCCAGACCCACCGCGGAGCCGCAGGCATCCGCATGCTCCACCCCGCCGCCTCCGGCACGCTCACCGAACGGCACATCAACCAGCCGTTCGCCGCCCACACCCCGTGGCTGCGGCAGGTGCAGTGGATCCGCGAGATCGGTGACCGGTTCCTCCTGCCGCCCGACGGCGACCTGTTCACCGCCCGGGCCGGGTTCTACATCGTCACCGGCCGCAACACCGCCGAGGTCAACGAGCGTCTCGACACGGCGGGCGACGAGATCACCGTGACCACCCAGGCGGACCGATGAATCCACGGCCCGACCCGTCCTCCGACATCGATGGGGACGTCTACGTCTCCCCCCGCCATCTCGCCGGCTCCATCGGGATCGGTGACCCCGCGCTCGCCCCGCTGCTCAACCTCGGCTGGGACCTGGAGCACGACGACCGCGGCAACGTCTACGTCAACGCACCGGACCGCAAGGTCCGCCTCGGCTTCCTCCCCGAAGGAGAGGACGACGGCCTGTGGCGGATCAACGCCTACAAGGACCCGTTCGGTCCGCCGACCTGGGGCACGTGCTTCAACGACTCCTGCCCCACCGAGTTCGTGACGGCCTTCACCAACGCTCTCGCCGAGGCGTACGAGAACGGCCCGGACGCCTACCTCGCCGCGCCCGACCCGAGGAGCATGGACCGTGACCCGTTCGTCGCGGTCGTCCCGCTCATCCAACGCGGCTGGCAGATCGACCACCCCCGTTGGGGAGTCTTCGCGATCCACTCCGACGACGGGCTCGCCGGACTGGAGTTCACCACCGGGCGCCTCGACCCGCAAGCCGAGCTCACCACGCGCGACGCCCGCTGGAGCCTGTGGGCCGGCACCTCCATCGACCGCCCCGCCTGGTACGCGACCGCCAGCACGGACACCCCTGTCGCCCTGCTCAAGGCCGTCACCGAGTGCGTCTCCGACCCGGCCCCGCTGCCCCGCTGGCGTCAGGACACTCACAGCTACGTCGAGGGCATGGCCCAGCTCACCCCCGTCCTCCCGCCAAGCCCGCCGGCCCCGACCCCGCTCGACGTGCAGCGGGCCGTCTCCCGACGACCGGCCACGCTCCCAGCCTCCAGCGTCCCGCGCTGGAGCACCACCAGCCGCCCGGCCCTGCCCAGCCAGCGCCGCTGACACCGGCTCGATCCCGACCGGAGATCACGTCTTGTCCCTGCCCCCGAGTTCTTCGCCGAACTGTGCCTCCCCTTCCCCGACAGCACCGTCGTGGGCAACACCCACTACGCCACCCCCGCCGCGGGCGCACCGCTGCGGCTGCGGATCAGCTTCACCCGAGCCCTCTACGCGGACACGTACGGCGGCCTGCGTCTGGCAGTCGTCCACGCAGGCCGGGGCGATATCGATGCGGTGGAACTCAGCTTCGTGGACCACGGCACCTTTCACCGTCGCGATGAGGCCCGCAACACCTTGGTGGACAGCAACCAGTACGGCACGTTCAACACGTACCGCCGGGCCGGCAAGCCGCCTTGGGAGGGCGCCGAAACCACGGGCCTGCGTGACGCCATCGAGCAGTACACCGCCGTCTGGTTCCCCGGTGCGTGGGCCACGCCGGCGCCGCGCCGCATCACGGGCCTCACCGCTCACAAGGCTCCCGCCCAGCTGGCCACCCGCAGCGGTGGCCGCGGCCGGTGAGCCGAGCTCCTTCGTCCCTGTGCCGTTTCACTCAGCCTTACCCGGAGCCACTGCGTGTCCACCGACCCGTTCAAGAATCTTGACCCCGCCCAGACCGTGAAGGTCCTTCCCCGCCACCTGGCAGGACCCGGCCCCATCAGCCCCAGCACCGTCTGGCCCTTCCCCTTCGACCACGACTGGTCACTGCACCAGCCCGAGGAAGGAACGGCCTTCGCCACCAGTCCCTGCCTGCGGCTGTGGACCAGCTTCGAGCCCAAGCCTGAAGAGCCTCGCAACGGGACATGGACCATCGCCGCGAACCGTGTCCCGTTCGGCCCAACGGCCTGGCAGATCACCATCGACGCCTCCACGCCGGTCGAGCTCCTGCATGACCTCCACACCGAACTGCTCGACCTCTACCTGGAAGACCGGTACAGCGACCGCGACTGGCTGTACGAGGACGAGACCGCGCCGCACGAGGCGTACGCACCGCTGTTCGCGCGGGGGTGGAGCCACAGCGTCAAGACGGACGGCACCCAGACCTTCCTGGCACCGGACGGGCTCGGGGGCGTACGGCACCGCTACGCCACCACCGGATCCGACGGTCCGACCTGGAGGGCCTGGGGCGGATTCCCGATCGAGCCCCACTGGCAGGCGCGCTTCTCCTTCGGTACGCCCCCCACGCTCGTCGCGGCCTTCACCGCCTCGCTGATCTCCACCGAGCCGGTCCACCGCACCGCCCAGGACGTCCCCTTCCACACTCGCCATCACCTCTACGTTGCCGCACCCGTGTCAGCCAAGCAGATGTCGGGCTCGCTGCCCGTCGTCCCGCCTCACAAGGGCGTCGGCCCCGGCCGATCTCTCTGACTTCCCTTCCTCACTCGAACCAAGGAGTCTTTCTCGTGCACGCCCGTACCGTTCGCGGCGCTCTCCGAACTCTGGCCGTGGCCACCGCCGCCGGCGTGGCCGGGACCCTGGCCTGGTCTCCCGCCCAGGCGGCCCCCGCTCCCGTCTCCCTGGGACCCGGCTACACGATCCCCGACTCCGAAGGCAACGCCGACGCCTCACACATCGGCGCGTATGGCCCGCCCGGCCCGGCCGTCCATGGCGACGCCGAAACCTACTGTGCCGACCCCGAGCGCAAGGGCCCCGCCGACGCCGACGGCTACAGCGCCCCGCTGCCGGTCACCTCTTGGACGTCCTCGGTGACCGGCAAGGCCGTGCCCAAGGAGCGCCTCGCCCAGGCCGCGTACGTGATCGGCAAGTACGGGCAGACCCGCGACAACGCGCAGGCGGCGGCGGTCGACGCCGTCGTGTACGAGTACCTGGCCGGCGGCACGTACGCCCTCCTCGGTGCCCGAGGCAAGCAGCGCCTGGCCTACCCGGTGGTCTCTCCGACCGCCCGCACCCTCGCCCAGGGCTATCTCGCCGAGGCCAAGCGCCTCGCCGGCCCCTACACCCTCAAGATCACCCCCTCGGTGAAGACCACCACCGCCGGAACCAAGGTCACCGTTGACGTGAAGGTCGCCACCAGCGCCGGCGCACCGGTGCCGAAGGTGAGCGTCGCGTTGGCCGAGTCCGGCTCCGGCACTACCTCCGGCCAGGTCGTCACGGACAGCGCCGGCACCGCGAGCTGGTCGTTCACCGCGAAGTCGGCGGGTACCGCGAGCATCAGTGCGACCGCCGACGGTCTGCCGGCCACCAGCCTGCAGGTCCTCACCCCGAAGAACCCCGCGGCCCAGCGCATCCTCCTCGCGGGCGGCACCACGAGCGTCAAGGATGCGGCGAGCGTCACCGTGGACGAGGCGCTCGGTGGCGTCACCATCCGCAAGAAGGACCCCGAGGGCACCCGCATGGTCGGCGCCGCCTTCCAGCTCCTGGACAAGGACGGCAAGCAGGCCGCCGAGGGCAAGACCGACGAGCAGGGCGTCCTCGTCCTCGACGGGCTGCGGGCCGGCACCTACCGGCTGCGCGAGACCTCCTCCGGCAGCCCGCTGCACGACCCGGTCCCAGAGCAGTCCATCACCATCACCGCCGGACACACTGCCCAGGCCAACCCCCTTGATCTGGTCGACCCGTTCAAGAAGGCCGGTCTGCTGGTGAAGAAGATCGACAAGAACACCGGCGAGGCCCTCGCGGGCGCGGTCATCATCATTCGGGCGGACGAGACGGACAAGACTGGCAAGCACACCCCGGGCAAGGTCCTCACCAGCCTGACCACCGGTACGAACGGCACCGCCCACACGGAGCTGGACGTCGTCCTCCGGGCAGGCACCCGCTACTGGGCCGCCGAGACCAAGGCCCCCGACGGATATCAGCTCGACACCAGCCCGGTCGCCTTCACCGCGCAGCCGGGCGCCGATGCCACCGTCACCCTCGCCGACCGTCCCATTCCGCCCCTGCCGCCCACCACCCCGCCGCCGAGCCCGAGCACCCCGCCCACCGCGCCCCCGGCCCCGCCGAGCACGCCTCCGGCCCCGCCGAGCGCCCCGCCGTCCGGCTCCCTCGCCCACACCGGGGCCGACACCACGCCGTGGCTGATCGGCGGCGCGACAGCTCTGCTCGCCGGCGGATCCGGCCTCTACCTGATCAGCCGCCGCCGACGCCCGACCGACACCGCCAGCTGACCGACGAGCGCGCCGTCCTCCTACCTGCCTCCCGCTCGGAGTAATAGTCATGAAGCACCACCACGTCCTGCCCACGCTCGTCCTGACCACCACGGCAGTGCTCGCCGCGGCCTCAGCCGCCTTCGCCGCCCCGCCCTCCGAACCCACTCCCTCGGCCCCCACGGCCCACGCCGGAATACCGCCCTCGGACGCGGGCAGCGTCGAGATCACCAAGAAGGACCCGGCCGGCGACGTGCTCTCCGGTGCCACATTCCTGCTGCTCGACTCCGCCGGCCAGGAGACCGGAGGCGGGAAGACCGACAACCAGGGGAAGCTGACCTTCCCCGACCTCGCGCCGGGCATCTACCGGCTCAAGGAGACGGCCTCCGGCAGTCCGCTCCACGACGTCGTGGCCGATCAGGACGTGATCGTCACACCAGGCGCGACCACCCGGCTGACGATCACCGACCCGTTCAAGGCCGCCCAGGTCGTCCTGCAGTCCAAGGACGACAAGACCGGCAAGCTGCTGCCCGGCGCGACCGTGAACATCGGCACCGGCGACTCGACGCTCCTCACCCTCACCACCGGGACCGGGGGTACGGCTTCCGGGGAGCTGCCGGTGTCGAGCCGGAAGACGGAGTTCTGGGTCAAGCAGATCAAGGCCCCTGACGGCTACGACCTCTACAAGCCGTCGAAGACTTTCACCGCCGGCCCCGGCGCCCCGGTGACCGTGACCGTCACCAACGCCAAGACCGCCGCCACGCCTAAGCCCACGCCCTCGGACAAGCCGACGCCCAAGCCCACCAGCACCCCGTCGGACAAGCCGAGTAGCAGCCCGACCGGCGCTCCGAAGCCCACGCAGACTGACACCAGCACGCCGGGCACCGGCTCCTCGTCCACCGCGGCCGAGAGGGCGCTCGACGCCTCATCGTCCACCGCATCCCCATCAGCCCTCGCAGCCTCGACCGGCGGCTCCGCGCCGGTCACCCCGGCAGGTTCCCTCGCCCACACCGGCGCCGACACCACCCCGTGGATCGCCGGAGGTGCCGGCCTCCTCGTTGTCGTCGGCGCCGTCACACTGGTCGTCACCCGCCGTCGTGGGGGGATCGAGCCGGAGCCGGACGACATCAGCGAGACCGTCTAGCCGAAGATCACCCCCAACAGCAGGCCCCTGGGACGTCGTTCCAGGGGCCCGCTCTCGTCTACCGCCGTGTCAGGCTGGCTCCACTGCGCGCCGCCATATACAGCACGATCTGCCCGGTCCTGGTCTCATGTCAGTACGGGTGCCTTCGAAGCAGGAGATCCACCGCGCTCGAGCCAGCGGTCGACCCAGGCGGGCACGGAGAGGGCAAGCTGCTGCTTGGCAGCGAAGGCCGCCGGCCTGTCCTCCCGGATCCGCTTCAGGCGATCGCCGCGGCGCTGGATGGCGCGAACCTCCAGCACTCCGCGCCGCTCGGCCAGGCCGGCGGCGACGGTGGTGCATTGGTCGCTGTAGCCGGGCGGCAGATGACAGGAGCAGTGTTCGTCCACGGTGGCGAGGGGCAGGCCCCAGCCGGGCGCCGCGAGCAGTGCCATCAGCCGCCGGTGGCCGGTGGCGCCGGAACCTTCCGCGAACGTGGGGTCGATGATCCAGCGTTCGCCACCGCCGCGTTCGTGGTGGCCGAGCCAGCCGGTCACGGCCAGCGGCGCCCCCAGGGTGCGGATCAGGCCGACGCGACGCAGCAGCCCGCTGGTCAGCCAGGCCGACGCCGCGGTGCCCCGGCGGCCCGGCCGCCGGTAGGGACGCTCGGCCGGGTGCCACCGGGCGGGCCGGTCGCGGTGGCAGGGCGTCATGCCGTAGGCACCCAGCCGCCGGTCCTGGACGTCGACGGCGCGCAGCCACTCGTCGCGGTCCAGACCCAGCAGGGTGACGGAGGCGGACGTATCCGGCACGCGCAACACCACCTGGCCGTCCTCGACGTGGGTACGGGCCCCCGGCACCCCCTTGATGTCGCCGTACTCGTCGGCGCGTGGCAGTAGCGCCTCGGCCAGGTCCAGGGCCTGGGACTCCTTCGGGTCACGACGCTCGACCAGGTCGGCCTCGAATCGGATCAGGAGGCGGTCGGAGCGCGGGTCGACGTATTCGATGCCCCATGGGTGCACAGTGGTGATCCGACGCCAGGCCAGTGCGGCCATCACCCGGGCCTCCAGCAGGATCTGGTCGGCATCCGGCTGCGGAATCAGCAAGGAGCCGGGCGCGGCGGCCTCGACCCGGCGCCGGGCGGACTGCCAGGGCATCCCGGTGTACAGACGCAGCAGTTCGGCGCGACGTTCGCCGGCGGTTGTCTTCATAACTCGAAGCCCCTCAACGCCGCGGAGCCGTCCCGACACAGCACACGCGGCAGAGAGCCACGAGGAACACGAGGACCATGCAGCGGCGCCGGCCGAGTTGGCTTCTCCACGGCGTGCTCGATGTCGGGTCGAGCGCGGGGCAGGGACCCCGCCGGGCCCACCGATCCGGATTCGACCACATCGACCGGGGGCAGGTCCTGGTCGCGGGGGTGACACGCCGCCGCACCACCCGAACGACGGCAGTCAGACATTGATCGACTCATCGGGGCATGAAGTGGCTCCAACTCCGCAGGCGGCACATCTGGCCCCTGTGTTGCTCGAAGTGCCCAACTGGCCCCTCTTGGCCACACCTCACGGGTTAGGCGCGGATCGGGAGCACGTCGTAGCGGCTGATAGCCAGGTACGTTTCCGGGGTCGCCGCTTCGAGGAGACTCTCGTCGCCCTCCAGGTCGAGCTTCGGCTCCTGGGGGCGGCGCAGCAGGTCGCTCCAGTCGCTCGCCGCACCCCGCTCGTAGGCTTCACGGAGCAGAGGGCGCAGCCGGGGACGGGCTTCCTCCTGCTGCTCGCGGAAGATCCGCCGCCGGGTGAGTCGCTGTTCCTCCTGAGCATCCTCGCTGAGTCCCTGGTCGACGGCCATCTGGTCCTCAGCGCGCAGCCCCGGGGTACGCCGGGCGATGGCGAGATCCTCCTCGTGGAGGCGCTCGCAGGCGGCGAACAGCTTCCGGGACATGCCGAGGTAGACCTCCGTTCCGGGGATGCGACAGGAGAGGAAGTCGTCGAGCCCCATCGAACGGATCCCGGCACGCAGGTTGTGCTGATCACCGTGGAGCGCCGCTCCACGGGCCTCGGCCCGCATAGCGAGCGTGAGGGTGTCGTCTTCCAGGGGGGTGGTCAGACCGGAGCGCCGGTGACGGGAAGTGCGGTCGGCCGGCACGGGCACCGTGCGCAGCTGGGATGCGGGAGCGGAGCGCAGCGCCAGGTAGGCGAGCATCTGGGCGCGGGCCGTGCCGATGAGCGCGTCGTCGTTGTCGCCGAGGCGGTCTTCGAGGTTTCCCGGACCCGCCGCTGTGTGGTCGTCGGTGTCGGATCCGCCTGGTATGAGCGGCGGCTGGCCGGGGTGCAGGTCGTGGTCGATGGTGAGGAAGAGGTCGTCTCCGGGCCGCACGGAGGCACCGACCAGGATGGTGCGGTGCGCGTACGAGCCGAGGATCTTGCTGCCGGCCGCCAGTTGCGCCCACCCTTTACGGAGTACGTCGACGCCGACGTTGCCGCCCTTGGCCTCGATGAGCCAGTACATCTCCTCCGTCTCGTGCCGTCCCCACAGGTCGGGCAGCTTCTTCTTCGGATCCTTGAAGGTTTCGCTCAGGGCGGGGATGGGGCCGCCGAGTTCGAGGTGCTCGGTCTGTCCGAGGCCGAGCAGCGAGCGGCAGGCCCACTCGGTCATCGTCATGCCCAGCCGGTAGGCGGCGGCGTTCTTCGCGGTGCGCTCGGTGCCGTGCTCGTAGACCGGGTTCAGGGTCAGGCGCCGGCCCTTGGCGCCCGGTACGGGGTGCCGGGGCTCGACGGGGTGCGCGCCGAGGTAGGCGTACAGCGGGGCGACTCGGGCGACGAGTTCCCCGTGCGCGTACTGCGGCTGGTTCTGCAGGTGCGGGGTGACGTCGCGGCCGACCTCGGTGGCGGCCTTGATGATCTCGCGCCACGTGGTGGTCGGGGCGTACCAGCCATCCGTTGCCGGGAGCCCGTCCGACCCGGTCCACGCCTTGTGCTCGGCCGTCCGCCACTGCCTCTTGGGCTTATCCGTGGGCCCGTTACGAAAGAGGACCGGTATGTCGAAGCTGTCGGCGTAGGTGAGCGGCGGCTCGTCGGGGACGTCGGCGGGGATCATAGGGTCCATGGGGATAACCCTGGCACGGGCCTGGACCGTCCCGGGGACCGGGCGGCGGGCTGCCGATCTGGATGGCTCCTGAGGTCATGGCGCAGTCGCGGTCATGATTGATGGCGACTGGTGCGGTTGCCCAGTCACCCGTCTCCTCGTCCTGTACCGCACGGTCGGTCGGGCCAGAAGATCGACAAGGGGAGTCGGACGGAGGGCAGGTGCACCGCCTGGATCGGTCCCAGGGCGGCGGCAGAAGCACGAAGGGCTTCGTCGAAGGTGCCGGAGCCAAGGACCTCAGCCGAGCAGGCAGGACAGTCTCCGGGGCGGCGGGCGTGACCGGCGCTGCGATCCGCGGACCCTCGGACGTGTGCGAAGGCGTCGTCTGGAAAGTCGGCCCGCACAACATGCCAGACACCGACGCGTTCGCCGTCGGGCAGCCCGGCCGCTACCGCCGGCCGCATCGGCGGCAGCAGGCGCCCGTGGTCCTGGACGAGGAACACCCGGTCGGTGAACTCGATGCTGTCCCCCTCGGGGCGCTCCTTCTCCAGCCACGCCCGGGCCTGCTCCCGGGTGCCAGGCCCCCACAGGTAATCCGTTGGGAACCGTGTCGTTTCGTAGCGGGTGTCGAACTCCGCCCAGTGAGCGTCATTCCAGCGACTGCCCGGAATGAAGGGGATGGCCCGTACCACGACGTGTTGGTACTCGTCGCTCTCCTCATCTTCCGCAGGTTCGGAGGCAGTGAGCGCGCCGGCGGGCTCCATCCGTGCCCGCCCGGAACCGTTCCAGCTCAGCACGGTGATCTCCCGGTGCAGAGGTGCCGGGTACAGGCGCCCATCGGGGGTGGCCCGCCCCCACAGCTGGTTGATCAGCTCCGCCAGATCCCGCACCGTTCGGGCCGCCCCGACAGGAGTATCGACATGGTGGCCGGAGGGATGGGCAACGTGGTTACGCAGCTTGGCCAGCGCGTCTTCGACCGCCCTGCTGCGCCGCCCGCGCAGCAGTCCCGCCGTACGCGCCCACAGGCGGAGCCCGTGCAGCATCCCGTTGAACTCGATGGCGTGGGTATCGACGACCAGCTTCGCGCGTTGCCGCGTCATCCTGTCCGCGCGCTTCTTGACGTCGTCGTACGACGTGACGGTGTAGGAGACGTCCGGGGCCTGAGAGAGGCGGAAGGTGATGGTGCCGGAGCACCACTCCATGAAGCGGTCGCGCAACGCCTGCTCGTAGATGAGGAGAGCCTGGTCGCCGACGATGGTGTACACGTCGTCGCACAGCACGCCGTAGGCGAAGACGGTGCGCAGCCGCTCGAAGGAGTCACGTGTTCCTGCCGCGACGCCCTCCGACAGGTTGCAGTCGGCGATCTGCCGCTGCTGGAACTCCGTGGCGTCTTCCGGCCTCATACGGCCGCCGAGTCCGTAGGGGTTGAACGCCAGCGACAGACCGTCTGCGGCGCGCAGCTCCTCAAGCGACCGGATCTCCATGTACTTCTCCTCACGATGGGAAACGGGCCAGCTTGCACCTCCGGGCCTCTAGTTGGCCACCCCTTTCCTTTCAGGTGGCTTCGTGAGATCGACGCGAAGTGAGGTGGAAGGCAACAGTTCGCCGGGGGCAGACAGGAAAGAGTTCAGAAAGACTGGCCAACGCGTGCGAGACCATGTCAACGTAGACGACCTTGCAAGAAACCCCAGGTCAGAGAGGTGATTGCTCGTGACCTTGACTCCCGTTGGCCCTGGATTCTCCACCCCCGTCGAGGCCCTGCGGCTGCGCGAGTGGCAACTGGGTCCTGGCCAGCCCACGCTCGTCATGGACCAATTCTCCGCAGAGGACTTCCACCTCATCGTGGACGACCGCGCGGACGTGCACGTCAGCTCGAAGGACGGCCGGTTCTATCTCGGCTGGTTCCCGCTCGGCCGTCCCGGCACCAACGGAGAGGGATGGAAGATCGCCGTCACCGGCACGGCCAAGGTGCGCGGCTATCACCTGTCGTTCGACACCGAGACGCCGGCTGAGATCGTGGCCGCCGCCGTGGCGCGCGTGCTGGAGACCTCGCGTCGCGTGTGACAGCGCTGCCGTTCCCAGGAGCCCTCGCTCCGAGGCGGCCGGCTGACTGCCGGCCGGTTCCATCGCTCATCGTTTCCGCACCCCAGGAGGCTTTCGTGACGTCCCCGGAGATGACCGTCGGCGACCTCATCACCCTGCTGTCCCGCTGCGATCGGGATGCTCCGGTCCGCAAGGCCATGAACCCGTTCTTCCCGATGTCCCACCGGCTGGCGCAGGTCGTGCAGTCTGTGGACGAGACCGGCCAGACCGTCGTCTACCTCGCCGAGGGACGTGACGAGAACAGCCAACTCGGTCACCTGCCCCCGGAGGTCGCCGTCGCCCTGGCCTGGCAGGAACCCGTTCAGGCACCCCCACGCCGCCCTCGCCGCAGTGCAGGCGACAAGTAGAACCGCATCGAGCCCTTGGAGGCGCCGCTGTACCCCGAATTCCCGCCCGACCCGTCCACACCGCCCGGCGGACAGCCCGCGTTCTGGGTCGGCCCCCGACACCTGGCCGGCGACGACAGGCGCCTCTACGACACCGTCGCCGACACGCTCTCCGGCCTGGGCTGGTCGAGCCTGACGATCGTCCGCGGTCGCCACGAGCCGGACGAAGCAGACGAGGACCGCCAGGTCCTGCGCAGCACCATCCTGCACATCAGCCCCGACACCCTCCGGTGGGCCCAGTGGAGCCTGGCCGACGAGCCGTTCTACCTGGGGGAACTACCGATCGCCTGGCAGGTCTCCGCCCGCGCGGACACGAGCAGTCCGCTCGCTGGGTGGTCGGCCTACTTCACCCCCGACGTCCCCGGCGAGGCCGTGGCCGACTTCCTCGTCGCGCTCGACGCCCGCGACCAGCCCGTCGTGCCGCTCGCCGGCCCGGACGTGGTCCTCGACGCCGTCGCCTCACACGGATGGCTCCGCGACATCGATCAGCCCCAAGGCGCAGCGACGGACCCGACGTTCACCTCGCATCTCAGCCTCGGCGAGGTGCCGCCCCTCATCCAGGACGGCGACCCGCGCGCCCTGACCACCAAGACCGACGAGGCTGGACCGCCTGGGTGGCAGGCGTGGGCCGAGCCCGCGCTCGGCGCACCATGCCTGTGGGTGGCGTCGTTCGGCAGCAGCGTTCCGCACGACCTCGTCGCCGCGTTCGCCGCCTCCCTCAGCTCGACCGCCCCGGTCCTGCGACGGGTCCTGCCCAAGGCCACCCAGGAGCGGCTCCTCCGCGCACCGGCCGTCTAACGCCTGCCGGCCCCCTCTCGCCCGACGCACGTAGCCCGGCCTCTCTCTGGGAGAGCCGGGCTCCTTGCTGTTCGGGCCGGAACCCACCTGCACCCGATGCTGCCCCCCTGGCGTCGAGGCCGACGCAACAGGTCGGTGTCGGCCCGAGCGGCACGCACTGACGGTGGGGTAAACGCGCGGATGCCCCCGACCGTCAGAGTCGGGGGCATCCGCGTATCGGGGCCGGTCAGCTCGCCGCCGTGGCCTTGTCGAGGGCCTTGTCGAGGTGGCGGTCGACCAGGGCCGGCGAGCCAGAGACGATCAACAGCAGACTGCCGGCGCGGATCGCGGTCTGCTTCACCACGGTGCTCCGGCCTCCGGCGGAGAACGTCAGGAGCTGGCTCCACTGCTCGTCACCGAGCCCGTGGGGCACGGGCAGCTTCTGCGACGCCATGTCGATCGGGGCCCCACCCACGACGACCTGATACTGCGGGCAGCCCGTCATGGCATCGAAGATCCGGCCTATGCCGTCGGACAGCTTGTTCGCGCTGTCGCTGTACAGCTCCTCGGAGACCTCGGAGGTGCTGCCGGCGTAGGTGAAGGTGGCCTTCGCCTTGCGCGGGAAGGACAGTGCGCCGCCGGTCGCAGCGTCGCCGCCCAGCTCGCTTAGGGCCGGGCAGCCGACGACGGTGACGTCGTCGTGCTGCGCGGGGCGCTCCGGCTTGCGCACGTAGTCGCCGCCGAGGTCGCCCTCGTCGAGCAGACGCGTCTCCAGGACGGCCGAAGACAGTAGAGCGGCATTCCGGTCGGAGCGGGCCGGCTTCCCGGCAGGGGCGGAGGAGGCGATGTCGGACTTCGTGCCGGCGGCGCCGCTGGAGCACGCGGGCACGGCGAGAAGAGCGGCGGTGATGCCGAGGGCGGTGGTGGCGACGCGAACGCGCATGACGGAACTGACCCCTTGGTGCTAGGCGGCGGGTGGTCAGTGCGGGCCCGCGGGCCCGGTGGGGTTGTAGGGGTGGGGGTCAGTGGCCGAGGTGGCGCAGGCAGTCCTCGAACGTGGCGTGCGTCGCGTCCGCGGGCCCGGCGCTCCGGTTGTACCAGGCGGTGTCGAGACGCGTCTCCTGCTGCTGGTGGCCCGCCTGGCAGCGTAGCCAGATCTGGTCGCGGGTGGAGAGGACGAGCCAGTCCCGGTACGCGCCGCACTCGGCGCAGGTGACCATCTCGTCGTCGAGGACCAGCGGCTGCTTCCAGGGCATCATCCTGCCGTCGAGCTGATCGTGGCTGGGCACCCGCAGTTCCGGCGGAAGGAAGTCGTCCACCACGACGGTCGGTTCACCGCGCTCGGCCTCGGCCGGCTGCCCCCCGATGCCTGGCGGCGTCTGGTCCCGCAGCCGCGCCGACAGCTCAAAGAACCGGCGCTGAGCCTCGCTGGGCTCCGCCGCCCGGCGGCGTATCCGGTGAAACACTCTGACGTCCTCCCTCGCCTCGTCCTGCTCGCGTCATGATCGTGCCCCACGCTCCCGGGAGCTTCAATTCACGAAGTCCACAGTCACCTTCGAGGAGGTCAGGACGCTGGCGGTGTCCCAGCCCTAGCGATGTGCTGACTGTCCCGTCCCGGCGCATCTTGCCGCCGCCCCATCGCGCTCTGCCGCGTTCGTTGTTCCGTCCCACGGTGTCTTAACGCTCGCGAGGTGGGTCGGGCTGCTTCCAGCGATGTCCGTGCAGATCAGAAGCTGTGTCACATGCCCTTTCCACTGGTCACCACGCTGGACGGAGGATTACCGCTCACGGGTGAGGCCACGAAGGCTCGACACGACCGTCTGGGCGTCTCGGGCAGCAGCATCAGCCTGAAGAGGCTTGGCTGCCTCCATGAGACTAGATAAGAGCCGGAGGGCGCTCACGCTGGCGGAGAAGTACTTGGAGATCCTGGAGGAGCTCACCGACGACGACCCGGAGGCATTCCGAGATTCCTTTGTCGGCGCCATCGCCGTGATCCGCAGGGTTGGTCACGCGGTCGACTTCGAGTCGAAGCAGTTGGGGCGTACGTCTCAGTTCAGCCAGTGGTGGAAGAAGAGCGAAGAGGATCGTCGACATCTGTGCGTCAAGGATGTGAGGGATCTGGTCCTCCATGAGGCGACGGAGGAGGCGCAGGTCCGGCATGAGGTCCTGGGGACCGGCACCGCGATCTCCAACGTGACGGCGTACAACCCGGCAGTGATAACCGCCACGGCGCACATCGACGTTGTCAGGGACGGAGGGCAGCCGGAACGGTACACCTTCAGCGCCATGCCAACACCGCCCGAGGCAGAGCAGGCAGGTCCCACGTTCCGCCGAACCTGGGTATTCGCGAACGGAAGTTGCGCCGGTGACGCTCTGCTTCCCGCCCTGCGCGAGTATCTGAAGTGGATGAGGGACGACGTCATCCCGAGAGCCGAATGAGGCGATTCTCCGAAGGATCTACCGGGTCTTTCCGACGGCGCCCTCCCCGCCGCGACGTCGGCCAGGCGCAGAGGGCCGGGATGCCGCATCGCGGGGCGTGGGCAGGCCACCTGTTGTGCTGTATGCGGGTAGTGCTGAGGCATCGGCGGGCAGGTCGGCCATCCTTCGCATTCGCCACACCAGCACGTTGCTGACCGACTCCGCGGTGTCGAGTTCACGGCGCTCGACCGCGTCGGAGAGGAGGGCGGCGGGGTCGTGGCCGGCGGCTTCGGCGTCCGCGATGGTCGCCGCCAGGGCGTACCAGCCGGGCTCGGCGAGGATCTGCTCGGCCAGAGCGGGCAGCGCCTCGCGCAGCACCACCGTCTGCCGATGGAGCAGGGGCAGATTCAGGCGCCGGCCTCTCTGATAGAGCACGCCGAGGGGCCCTGCGGCGGCCTCCTGGTAGGCGGAGCGCAGGTGCTCGGCGGCCCGCGCGGCGGCGGCGGCCTGCTGCGCGTGGCCTTTCCTTGCGTGCCAGTGCGCGGCGGCGGTGATCAGGAAGAACAGCATGTCGATCGCCATCGCGGTGCTCGCCCCGTCCTCGCCGCGGCCGAGGGCCGGCCCGCCGTGGACGAGGTCGCGGGCGGCTTGGCGCAGGGCGCGGTCGTGTCCGCGTACGGCGCGGACGTGGGAGCGCGAGGCCCGTTCGAAGGCCGTTGCGGCGTCGCGTAGTTCCCGGCGGGTGTGAGCGGCGGAGGTCTTCGCGAGGGCGTCCAGGATCTCGCCGGCCGCGGCGATGTGTGCGGCGGCGACCCCGTCGTCGCCGTGCTCGATCACGAGCACGGCCTGCCACGCTGCCGATGCCGTCTTGCGGCGAGCAGCGGCCGGTGTGCCCGGCCCCGTACGGATTGCATCCTCCTGCCGAGCCGCCGTGTTCCCCTGGGTATCGCCGGACCAGCGCTCACGGATGCGGGGCAGCGAGAGGTCGGGAGCGAGGCGCGCGCCGGGGTAGAACACCGGCTCGCCGTCCTTGTTCCGGTCGTCGGGCAGGGCGACCTTGTATCCGAGGAGGTCCCCGGAGGGCGCGACGCGCTTACGGATCAGGAGGCCGTCACCGGCGAGCCGGTCGAAGAACTCCTCCTCGCTGGTCGCGCCGGCCACCGCGCGCCGTACCGTCTCGCGCAGTTCTTCGCGGGCGGTGCGCTCGCGGCCTTGCCGCTCGGCCTTGTGGCGTTCGGCGCTGGTGGGCCGCTGGGCAGCCGTGCCGTCGCCGGGCGCGACCTCGTGGAGACCGAGTTCCTTTTCGATGAGCCGGGCTTCGGCCTGGGCGCGGGCGCCGGAGCGGTAGTCGTCGGGGCGATGGCCGTCTTCGGTCACGAGGGTGGCGACGATGTGGATGTGGTCGTCCGCGTGCCGTACGGCGGCCCAGCGGCAGCCGGACTGCCCGTCGCCGGGGTCGATGCCGGTGGCGGCGACGATGCGGCGGGCGATGTCGGCCCACTCCTCGTCGGACAGGATCCGGTCGCGCGGGTCTGCGCGGACGGAGGTGTGCCACACGTGCTTGGCCGGTCGGGCGTGCTCGGCGAGGGCCATCACGGGCTGGTCGAGGAGCTGCTGGAGGTCCTTGAGGGTGGCGTTCGGGTCGCGGCCGGGGTCGGGGGACATGCCGTCGAAGGAGGCCACGAGATGGGGGTCGGTGTGTTCCTCGTGCTTACCCGGGCCGTAGAGGTATGCCAGGAGCCCGATGGTCCGGGAGCCCGAGGAGTTGACGCTGGGGATCACGAGCTGCGGCGTTCGATCAGTCGCGTGGCGGCTTCGTGCGAGGTGTCTGCGGCACGGCGTACAGCGGCGATGGCCGCTTCGAGCTGAGGAGCGCCCGCACCGGAGTTGAGCGCCTTGACTGCCTGGTTGAGATTGCTGCCGGCCCAGCCGAGCCGACGTCGGCTGTCGAACAGGGCTGTGAGCACTTCGCGCTCGTCGGCGATCTCGGCGCGGGTGCGGTCGAGGTCGCGGGCGGCGGTGAGCGCGGAACGGGCGAGGAATCCGGCGACGGACAGGCTGCACCGGGCGGCGGCGGACTTGATCAGGGCGAACTCTTCTTCGTTGAAGCGTGTGTTGGGCTGGTGCAGACGCTTCTTCTCGGGCGGCTGGCGCGGGCGCTGACGGGCGCGGGCGGCGCGCTCTCGGCGTGTGCGGCGATCGGTCGGCTTCTCCTCCTGCCCCGACTTCGACCCGCCCTCGGTCGAAGTCGGAAGGACCTGCGCCCCCCGGTGCAGGTCCTCTCCCGCCCCCTCGGGGGCGGGTTCGGCGGAAGCTACGCTTCCGCCCCAACTTGCTCGCCCTGAGATCGAGTTGAGGTCGGGAGCAGGTTCCGGGGTGGTGTCGTACTGGGTCGGGTGCGTCATCGGGATTCGGGCCTCGTAGAACGGATGCGGAGCTGGATGGCGGCGGCCAGTTCGACGACGTCGGCCGGTCCCGACAGGACGCGGACCGGGCCGTCGGGACGGCCCTGGACGAGCCACTGGCCAGTGGGCGCGAGGACAGCGGCGTGCACGAGCCGCCGGCGGACCAGGACGTCCGCCCAGGCGCCGGCCTCGATGACCGTGGGCTCGGATGACCGAGGAGAAGGCGAAATCACGGCATACCTCCTTGAGCGGGGCGGTGGCCCGGCACGAAGCCGGGCCACCATGGTGGATAGGGGCTTGAGCTGGGGTTTTGCACGCTCAACCGCACTCGGGACAGCGCCCGACATGGCTGCTGAGCGCGCGAGCCATCCGCTGTTTCGTCGAGTCAGCCTGCTTCGCGCTGGACTTCGCCGCCGGCTTGCCCTCGTACCGCTTTGAGTGGGCGAGCATGAAGCCGATCTCCCGCTCGTACTGCGTACGGACGGTGTCGAACTGGTGGCAGGTCTTCATCGGGCGGTGCTCCTTGTCGTCGTGGTGTCGATGCTCCGCAGCTCCTGGAGGACGAGGCTCAGCCGGTCGTTCCGGCCACCCTTCAGCCCCTCGCGGCGGAGGATCTCTCGTAGCTGGACGCGTGTGACGGCTGGGTTGCCGTCCCGTTCGAGCAGGGCGGGGACGTGAGGGAGGACCTGCTGGACGAGCTGGTCCACCGACTGCTCCGCCTCGCGTGACGGGCGCTGTGCCTGCGGGGTGTGGGGGCGGCTCCCCCGCTGCCCCTTGCCGTTGGTCCTCGTCTTCGAGTTCGTCTTCCGTCGGAGGGGGACCTTGTGTCCCCGGTCCCCGGTGGGCTGGGTCCCCGTGTCGGTGGGGGTCGGTCCCCGGTCCCCGGTGGGTTCGGTCCCCGTGTCGGTGGGGGTCGGTCCCCGGTCCCCGGTGGGTTCGGTCCCCGACTCGGTACTGGCCGGTCCCCGATACGGATCAGGGCTCTGAGCTGGGGTTTTTTGGGTATGAAGGCCGGTCCCCGAGCTTCCGGTGTCCCCTGCCGAGGCTTCCGTATCGGCGGGACCGGTCCCCAGGACCGTGTCCACTTCCGGGGTCTCGGTCTTCACGACGGTCCCCGTGTCGCCGCCTCCGGTCCCCGCGTTCGAGGGCAACTTCGAGTCCGCGATTTCGGGGACCGGGCCCGGCTCTCTCCGGTTGCGTGGCCCCCGGTCCCCGACCGGACCATCGGCTTCGTAGGGACCGTCTACGGGGACCGCCGCTTGCGAGGTCGGTTGAGCGGGGACCATGGCTGCCGGTGTCGTGCTGTGTGCCGGGGACCAGGGAGAGGGCAACGGGACCGTGGCGAGCGCGAGGGCGTGCCGACGGGCGGCGAGCTGGTCGAGCAGCTGTGCGCGCTGGAGGGGGTCGGTACCCACCGAGGCCCTGCCGACCGCCTTCGACAGGCGCCGTGTGAGCCGTCGGCCGCGCCAGCTCTGCTGCTGCTCGGGGGTGCGCTCGGCGAGACGCGCGGCCAGGGTGACCGCCCGGGCGGTGGCCCGGTCCCGGGTGATTTGCGCGGCGTCTCGGTCGCGCGCGGCGATACCCAGGCGGGACAGGAGCCGTTCGCGTGCCTCCCGCCCCAGGACGGCGAGCAGGCCGTGGGAGGCGGCGTCCGGGGTGCGCAGGCGCAGCTCGATGCCCATGGCGAGGTGCCACAGCATCGCCGCCATGACCGGTCCGACGAAGGCGCGGACGGTGCCGCCGACAGGACCGCTCTCGGCGTAGGCGGGGATCACCTGCACTCCGGTGATCACCCAGACCAGGGTGCCTGGCAGGCCGGGGGCGCCCTGCGTGGCCAGGTTCTGCCGTGCCATCAGCGCGGTGGCGAAGAGCGCGAGCTCGGCGGCGGCGAACATGCCGGCGCGCTCGGCGGTGCCGGCCATGTCGAGGTAGTCGGCCGCGAAGCGCCACGAGGTATCGGCGCTGTAGGCGGTGCAACCGAGGGCAGCGAGGGCGGCGACCTTGACCGCCGGGCCGCCGCCGAGAGGCTTCTGCGGGCGAGCTCCCCGGCGCCGCATAGTCCAGGCGGCCAGCACCAGGGCGAAGGCGGCGGCGACGCTGGCGGCGAGGAGGAGAGGGAGGTCTGGAGCGGCACCAAGGGACAGGACGGGGTGGGTCATGCGGCCTTTCCGAAAGAGGCGGGCGCCACGGTCGACGCTGCCTGGCGGGACACCGGCTGCCGGGTGCCGGGCTTGGTGGATACGGGGCTGCTTATTGCCGGGGCGGTCTTCTGCCGCTTCTTCTTGGGCCGGGGCACGCCGTAGGTGCGGTCGCGGTCGAGCACCTTGTTGGCCGCCTGACGGAGGAGATCACGGGCGTGCTTGTGGCTGATCTGCAGGCCGGCGGCCAGTCGGGCGGGCCGCCAGCCCCGGACATAGGCGTGGTCGACGACGACCTGGCGCTCGGCCTCGGTCAGATGTACGTCGCGTCCCTGGAAGAACGCGGTCACGCGCCGGTAGTCGAGACGCTGGGGCAGCCCGTCGTGCCAGGAGCGCCGTTCGGCTTCGGTGAGGCCGCCCCAGATGCCCTCCTTCAGGACGTTCTCCAGCGCGTAGTTAAGGCAGTCGCTGCGCACCGGGCACCAGCCGCACAGCTCCTTCGCCTCGGCGATGGCTTCGTGGTCTCGGGGGAGTGGGAAAAAGACGGCGTCGGCGTCCTCGACGTCCATGCCATGGCACGCTCCGCGGGCGTGCCAGCTGGTGTCTGCGATGCCGCGCAAACCAGTGGCCGGCGCGTTGTGGGTGGTGATGTAGCGCAAGGGGTTCTCCGATGTGCTGCCGTGTCGGCCGGCGAGGGCGGTGCTCGGCGGGTGCGGCGTCAGGTGCCGGCTGCGGTGCGAGAGCGTGCGTCGCAGCTGGGCGGACGGTGGTGGCGGCGGGCCGGGCAGGGGCGCGCCGGCTGTGTACGCCGGTCAGGCCACGGCTGGCTGCTGGGCCTGCTGGGTGGCGGCGAGGTCGAGGCGGCCGGGGTGTGGGGTGGCGCGCGGGGCGGTTCCGCGCGCTCCGCCGTCGGGGCCGACCCTTCGGCGGCGGCACGGCTCACCGGGCTGGGCCAGGCACCACTCGCACCGGACACTCAGGGCGTCGGGCTGCCCCTGCGCGACAGCGGCCTCACGGGCTGCGCGGGCGGGCCGGTAGGGCGCGAGGGCGGCTCGGGCTGCGGGCGGTATGCAGGAGCCGATCGCCCGCAGCCGCGCCTCCAGCCTCGGATCGATGCCGTCGCGACCGCTGGTGATCGCCCGAGCCTGCGCAGGCTGCGCGATGCCGGCGGCGACGGCGCGGCGGGCGCCGACCAGCTCAGCGGTCCAGGCGGCCTGGTCGTCCGGGTCGACGGACGGCGTGGGGTCGGAGTGCCGGGCCAGGCGGTCGCGCCGGTAGCTCTCCCAAGGACGGGCCACGTCCGCGGGCAGGATCTGGTACGGCGAGGTGCGGATGTGCTGCCGGGCGGCGACGCGGGCGTCCCAGCCGTGCGGCGTGGCCATCGGCACGTCGCCGAGCAGATCGTGCCACTGGGCGAGCTGGTCGCGTGTTTCGCCCGGGTTGGTGCGGATGGTGCGGGGGTCGAGTCGGCCGATGTAGGCCAGCAGGGCGGCGATTTCGCGGCGGTCCACGGTCAGCCCTCCGTTCCGGTCGGCTCGTCGAGGGCGGCGAGGAGGGCAGCGGTTTGGGCCTCGACCCGCGTCATGCCGCCCGGCGCAGCGGAGCCTCCGCCGGGCAGGGCGTAGAGGCTCGGGCGGCTGGGGGCGTGCTCTCGGGCGATCCAGGAGCGCCAGTCGGCCGCCCAGGCCCCCGCTGTCCGCGGCTCGAAGGCGGCACGGTGGGCGCGCCACTTCGCATCGGCTGCGTGCAGGCCCTGTTCGCCGAGGCGGTCGAGGTGTCCCTGCTGGCGGGCCCAGGCGTGGGTGGCTGGGTCGACCTGCCACTCGGCAGCCGGGATGACGGCGGCACCACTGCTGTACCTACGGTTCAAATCCGGTTCACTACGGTTCTGTGTGCCGGTTTCCGGTACACCGCTGTGCCGGTTTCCGGTACGTCGGGGTGCCGGTTTCCGCCGGGACCTGCCGGTATCCGGCACTGCCGGTTTCCGGTCCCTCGCGGGGGATTCCGGTACCTCGCGCGGCCGGATTCCGTACCGCCGCAGGACCGAGATCCGGAGGGTGGGGGCGGCCTCGTGCTTGCCCGCCGACTCCTGGTCGGGGTTCTCGTCCTCCGCGGTCTCTGCCACGGCCTGGGCGGCGAGGGGCAGGCGGTAGACCGTGCTGCGCTGTGGGCCGGTGAGGTCATCGAGCTGCTCCAGCTCGCCGGCGTGGACCAGGCGGTCGATGGCCTCGCGAACCGTGGACACGGAGGCGCGTGTGCGCTTGGCGAGGCTGGACAGCGAAGCCCAGGAGACGCACTGCTCGTCGGCCACCCGGTCGGCGATCGACAGCAGGACCAGGCGCGCGGTCCCCCGGCTGGAGCTGTGCTCCCACACCCATTCGCGGGCTTCGCTGCTCATCGGCCGCTCCCGGTCACGGGGCGGTTCTGCAGGCTCGCCGAGGCCGGCGTGAGGTGCTCCAGCCCGGGGCGCTGAGGCGCCGAGGTGGAGATGGCTGCCGCGCAGGCCAGGCGGAAGGGCCTTTTGCGCAGGGCAGGAGGCATGCGATACTCCTCGTTGCAGTGTTGCCACGCTGATGCGCCCCTAGGAAGGACTCAGCGTGGTGATGGTGGGCAACATCCGCCCTTGCCGGGGCGGACATGCCATTTAGCGTTCGGCGTCTGGGAGTTACCGCTCCCGGACGCCGTCGCTGTATGCGGGCCTACACGATCTGCCATGCTCCTTACGTCCAACGTGCCGGGCAGCGTGCCCGGGGGACGACGAACATACGCACCGGCCCGTGTCAAGATCCAGACTTGGTTCTTAAACTCTGTACTGGTTGCAGAGAGTTACGGGAAAGCGCACTCTTGAGCTCGCTCGGAAGCGCCGGCTCATGCCGTGTCCGCCTGAGAGTTGCCGCTCTCGGCCGGGCTGAGTCCTCTCGTTCCCTCGGACGCACCGTCCGTCGGCTGACCGTGAGTGCGCCCGCGCGTCGTGAACCGTACCGCTCGTGTGCGCGCATCGCCCCCCCAGCCTCTCGCTTGCGATCGAATTGGACATTTGGTGTAAGTGTGAAGTCTCGTGTTCGCCCTGCCGGCGTTCGACGCCGGACGGGACGGCTGCGGGCCGTCGGGCGGCACCCCCATCGTGGGCGGGGCTGATCCGGTGGCGCGCTGCGCAAGCGGCGTCGACGACGCAACGCACGCGAAGGAGCCCTTTTGGGGCTGGTGTCGCAGAGAGCCGGAGTTCGGCCAGCAGGTGCGATACGAGAACGTACGCCAATTGCGCAGACGTATCAACCCTGGGTACAGTTGCGGAAGACGCCGCCCCCCATCGCCACCCCGCAGGAGTTCATGTGCCACGTCAGTTCGACGGCAGCCGCGTTCGCGCTGTCCGGCGAGGCAAGGACCTCCACCAGAAGGAGCTGGCTGAGATGGTGGGCGTCAGCGCCCCCTCGGTCGCGCGATGGGAGAGCGGCCAGGACTTCCCCAAGGGCGAGAAGCTCCCGGCGATTGCGGCCGCGCTCGGTCAGCCGCTCGACGTCCTCTTCCCCCACGACGGCTCACCGGACCTGCAGCTCCTGCGTTGCGACGCCGGCCTCAGCGTGGCGCAGGCCGCCGCGATCATCGGCACGAGCCGCGTGCCGGTGAGCAACGCCGAATCCGGCCGGCGTCGGCTCAACGATGCTTACGTGCAGCCGCTCGCGCAGGCGTACGGGGTGACCGAAGACGAATTGCTGGCCGCCCAGGACTGCTCGTTCGGGCTTCGCCCCCGGACCTCGCGCGACCAGCAGGCGTCTGCACCTCGCACGGTCGGAGAAAAGATCAACTATCTCCTGGAGTACGGGTACGCCGGCCAGGAAGCGCCCTCCGATGAGGAAATCGCACGCCTCGTCAACGAGCATGCGGGTATGGCGGCCGTCACCGCCGACGACATCGCTGCTCTTCGCAGGGGTGCCACGACGAACGCTTCAGACGTGGTGCGAGCCGGCCTCGCCCATGCCCTCCAGGTCGACGCGGCCCTCCTCCAGGACGACGCCCAGGTCGATCCTAAAGCCCGCGAATTCATGGAGGGGCTCCGCTTCCTCAGCTCGATCGACCGAGGGCAGATCATCGGCCTGGCGGCCCGCGGCAACAGCAGCGGCCTGTCCGTCGAGATGATGGCCCACATCAATGAGCTCGTCGGAGAGCTCAAGCACAAGCTGCCCGAGGCGCACGGCGGGGAGTGACGCCGTCGGCAGGTGCTCCCTGCGGGTCCGGATGCCCGGGCGTTTCCGCTCCGCCGGCTAACGTCCGCCGCGGACCGCCGACCGTGCGTGGCCAGAACCGGTACGAGCTGCTTTGCAGCCGTGGCGGTGGTGACAACAGCGAAGGGATACGGCAACGCCCCGGCAGGGGAGTCGCCGTATCCCTTCGCTGTTCCTGTTCCCGGCGCTGCAACGCCGGGACGGAGACGGATCTGCGGCTTGCTTGCTCAGTACGCCCGCCCGCACCCACCCGCTGGACCCCAGCCTGTGGCGGGAGACCCCGTGACGGAGACCTACTCCGGGCGCCGCCCGCAGTTCGGGCAGGGCAGTTCGAGGCCAGGGCTGTAGACGGCCTCGCAGTCCCGGCAGACCGCCAGGTGGATGTAGTTGCAGGCGCAGCAGTCGTCTGTGCACGAGGACGGCCCCGGGCACACATACGGCTCGCGCTCGGGTACGGGGCGCGGCAGCCGAGCCTTCGGTGGCAGGGTCTCCAGGTACGCGATGTAATCCGGGCGCTCCCGGGTCGGGCACCCCTCCGGGCAGGGACCCGAGAGCCACGGGTCGTGCCCCGGGATCGGGTCGCCCTCCTCGCAGCGGGGAGCCACCCACGGGTCCCAGATGGCGAGGCCGTTCGAGCGGCGCAGGGCCTTGGCGGCTTCGGTGTACGACTCTCCGGTGGCCGCCTGACGGCGGCGTACGGGGCCCTTGCGGGCGTGGTCAGTGGGCATGGCAGCTCCATGGGCATCCAGAGGGGATCTGAATGCGCTGGCGCCGAGCACCTTGTCCAAGCGCGTCAGCGAAGCCGACCACGCGGGCCTGCGCGCGGCCCACCCCACGAACCCGCAGGGCGCACCGAGCCTAGCAGCGCCAGAGCGCCGCGCCAGGGGGCATCACCCGAACGAGGGAAGGGGTAGCGGCCCGGACCGCCCCTCGGCCACGATGCCCGAATGCAGGCAGACGAACCGCTGGAGGAGTGGGCGCGCCGACGTGCCGAGCGCCAGGCCGCCTCGACGGGCAAGCAGCGCGCCGTGCCGCTCGGAGACGGCCCTCACCGCGGGGCCCACGTCGGCCCCAGCGCGCCGAGAGCGATCGAGGAGTGGACCGGCACGGAGTGGGCGGTGGTCGGCGTCGCCGAGGACCTCGCCGCCGCCAAAGCCCTGCTGTACCCGCCACCGCCCGCGCAGGAGAAGCCGGCCGAGTGGGACCGTCCCGTACTCGGTAAGCGCCGAGGCCGGCATCGAAAACCGACCTCGGCGGAGGAACAGGACCGCTAGTCCCGTCTGCGTGAGGTCGGATTCCGGGTCTTCATCGCTACAGCAGCGCCACGACCGATCAGATGTCAGCCTGCGGATGGCACGGAACTCGCCCCCGGTCTGACCGTTGCGCGGGGCGCAGCCCTACGACGTGGCGAGCTCCACGCCGAGCAGCTGGGAGAGGGTGGCTACCGTCTGC
This sequence comes from Streptomyces sp. NPDC006339, assembly GCF_040612775.1. NCBI lineage: Bacteria > Bacillati > Actinomycetota > Actinomycetes > Kitasatosporales > Streptomycetaceae > Streptomyces > Streptomyces sp. NPDC006339. Next base: position 15,856 of record NZ_JBEXQW010000059.1, on the reverse strand, counting down.
TTGGGATCCTGGTTGTGTACGCCAGTGAGGCCGAGCTGCTGTGCTGCCTGGACGTACGCTTCGGTGTCATCGACGAAGATGCACTCCTCGGCCGGCAGATCCATGAGCTTGAGCGTGATCTCGAAGAGCTCGGGGTCGGGCTTGCGCAGCAGGTGCTGCTCGGAGATCACGACAACGTCGTACAGCCGCTCCAGCTCGTAGCCCTCGTACAGGTCCCAAGGGGCGAGCCCCACGCTGTTGGAGAGGATCCCCACCTTGATCCCGGCCCGCCGCGCCGCGGCAGCCGCATTGATCATCAGCGGCTCGGGGCGAAGGTCGCCGAAGATGCGGCCCATCAAGTTGTCAGCCGGCACGCCCAGCATCTTGCCGGCGAACTCGTTCCACTCAGCCTGGGAGACCGCTCCGCGCTCGAGGTCACTGGTGATCCGGACGCCCTCCTCGTGCTTGTACAGGGCCGTGAGGCAGGCACCCTGCGGGAGGCCCTCGCGCTGCTCGAAGGCAAGCACTGCGGGCAGCAGCGGAGTGGTGAGAACGCCTCCGAAATCGAGGATGAGGCCGGTGCGGCGGTTGGACATGCGGGAACTCCAGATTGCTGAGATTTCGGACGCCCATCCAGACCGGACAGCGTCACGGCCCGGCTACGTGTGGCGACGGCAGCAGCTGCGCGTCGCAGGCCGGGGGTGCACTTACGGGGCGGAGCAAGAGCTATCAGTCCGCATGACCCACGGTACCAGCCCACTTCATGCGGCGGACGGTGCCAAATCTCACGCACTGGCATTCAAGATCGATATGCCGCTGGGTTCACGGGGCTGGAGAAGGTCGAACCGGGAAGGCAGCCCGTGCAGCTCATTGCACCTATTGAACTGCTTCGGATTCCAACCCTGCCGAGCGCAGGAGAAGATCCTGAGTCTCCCCCTCAGTGACGCGCGAGTAGGCCGTGCTGACTCGCGCTAGCCATACGGCTTCACTCTGGGAGTCAACGAACGGCTTCTCTCTCAGAGGGGTACTGGCGCGCGGATTGGCTGGCCTGGTGTCAGCTGACAGGAGTGCGGCCTTAAACCAGTATGCTTCCGCGGCCGGCTCGGGGTCGGGGTGCGAGGCGGTAGTGTCCTCTGCGGCGAACATCAAGTCTCGTGGAGTGTAATAGCGCAGTTTTTCGCTGGCATCAGCGATGTCCTGAGTCCAGCGGTCCAGTCGGACATCGATGGGGACGCGTATGCGCGTGAGTTCTGCGAGGCGCCGTCCAGGTGGATATAGGCTCGTCCCGGGAAAAGCCTTCACCAGGTCAAACCAGAGTGGATAAATCTGGTACAGAGTGCGCCAGATTCTCCACCGGGCCACCGCCGCGCGGGTGGTCGGAATGCTCGCGCCGACCGCAACGATCAGAAAGAGCAGGTTCATCCAGACCGCTGTGGCATCTACCAGTAGCTGCACTGTGGAGCGGCTCAAGGGGGATATGACCGCAGTCCAGAGGATGGCGACGCGGGCCAATGTGTGAGTTAGACCCATCCACATCGAAATTCCCATCAAGCGCAGACCTATACGCATGCTTCTGCCCTCGGCCTGTCGCGCAGCTCTAGTCCACTGGTAGCCGCATACCGCGGTTGTGATGAGCGGGAAGAAGTAGAAGACGGTCATGTAGACCGCGACTCCCCATTGGCCGGCGTGGTCAATGAGGAAATTTTGGCTCGGTGTGCTGCGGTCCACCACGGTAAAGAACAGGACCGTGAGAAGCGTGACGCCTATCGCGCCCGCCGTGTAAGAGGCGCGGGCGATCCGACGCGAGACCGCTACGTGCCGGGGCACGACCGCCTCCGAGCTCCTCCCGTAGCTGGTGGCGACGTAGGTCAGGGCGGCGATGATCGCTGCGGTACTGGCGAAGTGCCTGAGCAGGGCGCTCAGATCCACCACAGGAATGAGAGTTGCCGCATGCATGGCTGCTGGCGTGTAGAGCCACAGAGCCACAGCGAATCCCGCGTAGCCACCCCAGAGTGCACGACGGTGGGCATCGGCGTAGCGGACTGCAGGGAATCGCCATACGGCGATGACGGTCATTACGATCGCAGTCAGGTATTTAAAATAGTCGAACACGTAACCAGTGGGTGTCTATGCGGGCTGCACATTGTGCCGTCCCGGGAGGTCAGCCGAGTGTAGCCCTAATTGCCAGAAGGTGGACTATGTGATGGTCCGGAATTCGCGCCCCCGGAAACCGTTCCTTAGTGACTGACGGCCGATTACGTTTAATGTCGGCGCCGCAGTGGAGCGACTGGATGGGAAAGTGAAGCCTCCAGGAGGCTAATCATGTCGTCTCCCGCGATTGACTGGCGGCGCGCCAACCGCTTTATCAAGGAGGCGGAAAGCTCGGCCTGCCTCTCCTCGGGGCTGCCAAAGTCCACGCGCCCTTGAATCAGAGCCGAAGGGAAGCGGCGAAGTACTTCCTGCCGAATCCGTTCGGGGACGTATCGCTCGATCTCGGCAGCCGTCAGCGAGGTCCCATGGTTCAGCCATTCGTGCGCGAGTTCATGAAGGATGATGTGCTCGGTCTGATTGCGACTCGAACGGCGCCGATAGAGAATGATCGTGAACTCCGGCGTCTTTACTCGAAGGCCGCATGCCGAACCCAAGCCCCCGTCGGGATCATCCAGTGGCACCAGCTGGATCTGGCGACCCAGCACGCTCTCCATGTTCTGCACCAGCGCCTCGACGCTGAAAGGAGCGGGGATAGGGAGATCAGCGAGCAGCCTCTCACATTCCTTCACGAGGGTGCGCCGTGACGTGTCCCTGCGCCAACGCATGTCGCTCCAGTGAGATTCCGCTGAGGTGTTTAACTGGCCCCGTCCCGATACCCGTACGCGAGACTAGCGGTCAGGAGCTTGTGCTTGAGGCGTGCGGGTGGTTAGCCGGCAAGCCGTGCCCACTGATCGTACAAGGCGGAAAACGCGATCTTTACGGGGCCGCGTGTTGTGAAGGTCACCCAAATCACCTTCCGACCTCGATTTCAAGATCGAAATTGAGTGGTGACACCTAAATGGATCTTTGAATGCTGCTGAGGTGAGGTCGGTGGAGGGGTTCGATTCCCGAGGCGTAAAGCGAGGGGTGCCTCCTTGTGGTCGCTTTCTCTCGCCCGGTGCACGCGGTTGGTGCCCACCCAGCTGCCGGCCGCCCGCTGGCGACGAGGGCGGTGGGGCAGGGCCGGGCGGTCGATCCGCGGGTGCCGCTGCCATTCTCGTGCCCAGTGAGGGCTCGGGGCCTGGGCGGCGACACCGGCCTCGATTTCGGGGTGAAGCCCGGGCTGGCGTCCCGGCAGCTACTGGTCGTAGGCCCATGCTCGGCCGGTCTGGCGGCACTCCTCGACGGGGAATGGGTGCGATGCTGGCCCGCATCCGCGCGGGAACGAGTCGGGCGAGCCCGCGCTCGTAGACGGTGGTCCCCACCTGGCCCTCGGGGTCGAGGGCTGGACCATGGCGGCGGCCCGGCCGATCGTGACCTGAGGCGCCGAGAGTCCACTCCCTTGGCGAACGGGCGGACCTGCCCGATCCGCTCCGAGGCCGGCCGGTTCTACCTTGGCAGGGCCCGGAATCTTCATTCCAAACGGTACTCGCTGTGCCAACTGGGCGGGCTGTGCATCGGCTGCCCGCTGCCTTGATGGGGCGAGGCGAATACGTGTGGGTCAGTTCTGTAGGCGCCCGAGCAGCGAGCCCTGGCCGGACTGGAGCACGTGGGCGGTCTCCAGCGGGATCCAGAAGCACTCGAACCGGGTCGGCTCCTGCTCGCCGTCGTGGTCCTCCTGGCTCGGCCAGCGCTCCGGGCTCGGCTCGGCCAGCTTCAGGTGGAAGACGTGCCGTTCCTGGATTTCGGCCCGGTACGGGCCCATGTCGTACTCGGTCACGCCGAGCTTGCGCACGATCTCGAAGTTCTGCAGGCCGGTCTCCTCGCGGGCCTCGCGCAGCGCAGCCGCCTCGGGTGTCTCGCCGTCTCGGATGCTGCCGGCCGGGACCTGGACGCCGACCTCCTCCCAGGAGAAGTCGACGTGGCGGTGGACCAGCAGCTTCCCGTCGCGCACGATGTAGCACAGCGCCTTGGCCTTGATGGCCTTCTCGGGCACGAGGTTCTCCTCAGGAGTCGTCGGATCGCGCACGCCGGTCACACCCGAAGTCGGGCGACGAGGACCGGTCGGGACGGAGGCGCTGAGTCTAGGTCTCGCGAGGAGCTCCGGACGGAGTCCGCAGCGGCCGAAGAGACCTGCACTGTGGGGCTGTCGCCGCACTCGTGCGGCTCTTTGAGGATGAGCGCCCTGGCCGCCGGCTGAGGAACGCTGGAGAACACGCCTCCTGGTAGGTCCTCTGTCGTGTGGCCTCCCGGCGGCCCTCATGCGCTGGTCATGCCCCTTCGAGGGGTGGCGCGCCGGCGTCCTCGTCCAGAGTGAGGAATTTCGCGGCCCTCTGGGCGAGCAGGGTGTTGAAGAAGGCAGGTGCCTCGTCACCGAGCATCCGGTGGAGTGAGACCAGGCCGGTGATGGCGGTATCGGCGACCTCCTCCTGGACGTGCTCCCAGGTGTGGCTCTGCCCCTTCCGGGGGTTGGTGGCCCAGGTGCCAATCACGGCCTGGGCCGACTCGCCGACCTCCTCGGTGAGTTTGAGGACCTGCAGGGTCCACTGCTGCTCTGCGGGGATCCCCCGCGCGGTGTCGAGGGTGGTGAAGAGCTCGGCCAGTCGGCCGATGGTCTCCCACGGAACGGTGCTCAAATCCGGGCTCCTTGGTCTAAGCGGTCAGTGCTGACAACGGAATCGCCGCAGGTCCGGCGGACAGGCGGGTGAAGTACTCGGTCCTGATGATCGACTCCCGCGCTGCGGCCGGCAGGCGGGCGAGGATGCCGGGCAAGGGCCGTTCCTTGGCGGCTTCGCTCTTGTGGGCGAGGATGGCGCGCTCCTTCTGGTCGAGCCAGGGGCTGACGTCGACCGCGGCGGTGATGTGTTCGTCCGGAACGCTCAGCGTCGTCTTGCCGACGCGTTTCATGAGCGTGCCGAGCAGGCCGACCCCCGAGTGTGGGTGCGTGGCTGCGTAGAGGGCCTGGGGGCGCCAGGGTGGTCCCGCGTCGGGGAAGCGGTGTTCGAGGCCGGCGGCGTGGAACGCGAGGACGGTGGCCTGGTGGGTACGGATGTGATCGGGGTGGCCGGTCAGCTGACCGTAGGCGTCGTGGGTCACGACGACGGCTGGACGTACGGAGCGGATTTGCTCGACGATCCGCTGGACCACCTCCTCCATCGGGGCGTCGCACAGCCGCGGCCGGCCGGGTGCGGAGTCGGGGATGCGGTGGTCGGCGAAGCTGAGCATCCGTGGCTTTCCGGCGCCCAGGATCGCGAGCGCGTCGGCGAGTTCGCTGGCTCTGTGGCTGTCGGCGGCCCAGGTGGCGGTGACCACGGCGGTCGTCGCGCCGGCGGCGGCGTGTTGCGCGAGGACGCCACCGGCCAGCAGCGCCTCGTCGTCGGGGTGACCGAAGACTCCGAGCAGGGACGGAAGGGAAGGGGATGGGGGCACGGCGAGGGGCGCCTTCCTGCGAGGTCTGGCAAATGGACGGCTTAGTCGCGGCCAGGGGAGGCGAAGGGCTGGAAGTGGGCGGGCGGATGGTCGAGGGGAAGGCCCGGCTGCCAGGCCGTCAGGCACTGGCTCGATGGGACGAACAACGGCTGAGGAAGGGCGCCTTGGGGTCAGAAGCGCCAGTCGCCGATGGCGTCTTCGCGCTGCCCAGGGACGCCGGACCAGCGGGTGACGAGGACAGGAACCGTCACCCGCACGACGCCGCCGACACGGTCGAGGAGCGTGCCGAGGACCTGTACACCGGTGGGGTCGGCGACGAGGCCGGCTTCCTCGGCGAGTTCGCGTACGGCGGCCTCCGTGAACGTCTCGCCCGGCTCTACGGAGCCGCCCGGGAGTTCCCACGTGCCCCGTCGGTGCTTCCCCAGCAGGAGGCCGTCGGGTCCTTGAACGATCACGCCCACCCCGACAGCGGCGTTCGGTGGGGGAGGGGTAGCCGAGCGGGCGCGGCTCGGCACCCGCTCGGGGCGGCGGGCCGTGTACAGCCGGTACGACAGCGGCTGGCCGTTGGGGGAGTCGATCGTCGTGACCGCCTCCATGATGAGGCCGTGGTCCACGAGGAGGTCCTCCCACAGCCGCGGTTCGAGGACCCACATGTGCATCTGGTGCTCGGTATCCGTGCCGGGCAGCCGCAGCACTTCGAGGCGCGCGGTGACGGAGTCGGACGGGCCGTCGCCGTGTGAGTTGGTGTGCAGCGCGCTGAACACAAGCCGCCCGCCGGGCTTGAGGCTGTTGGCCAGGGCGGGCAGAAGGCGGTGCGGGTCCAGGAAGGGGACGCCGCTGATGGAGTAGATCAGATCGTAACGGTCGGCTTCTCGCAGGTGGTCGACGGCGTCGGCGCACACCAGGTGCAGGCGGGGGGTGTCGGGGTAGCGGGCGAGGGCGCGCTGGTGCTGGGTGGGGGAGGCGTCGACGGCGGTGACGTGGGCGCCGAGGGCGGCGAGCCGGGCGGCGTGCCGGCCGACTCCGGCTCCCAGGTCGAGGACGCGCAGGCCGGTGACCTCGCCGAGCACGTCGGTGCCGGGTCCGGCCTGCGGGATGTCCCAGGCCCATTCGTCCAGCTCGGGCAGGTCGAAGGTCCGGCCGAGCTGGTGACGGCCGTAGAGGGCCCAGATCTCGGCGATGTGCTTCTCGATGTCCAGCACGGGTGTCTCCTCCGGTCGCGGGTGGCGTTCAGGGCTCAGGGGCCGCAGGGCGTAGCAGCGCAGGACGTCGAGGTCGGCGGTGCGCACGACGGACCAGCCGGTCGTGAGCAGCTCGGCGTCCGCGGGCGGGATGCCGAGTCCGAGGAGAGCTGGGTCGGTGGTTGTGCGGCAGCCGGCGATCTCGGTGACGACCCAGAGGGTGCCGCCGGGCGCGAGGAGCTGGCGGACGCGGTCGAGGAAGCCGGGCTTGTCGTCCATCCACCGGTAGACCAGGCGGCAGGTGATGAGGGCGTAGGCCGGTTCCGGGAGAATCGTGAGGTCGTCGGTGGTGATGTCCGTGCACTGCCAGGTGGGCCCGGGTCCGGTGTCCTGGGCGGCGGCGAGCGCGAGTGCGCTGGGGGAGCAGTCGACGCCGGTCGTGAGGTAGCCGAGCTCGTGGTGGAGGTGGCGGGCGAGGCTGCCGTCGCCGGTGCCGATGTCGAGGGCGGGACGGCCCTTGCCGGGGCCGAGGTGCTCGGCCATCAGCTGCTTCTCGGCCTCGCTCAGCTGCCGGCAGCGTCGGCCGTCGGCCCAGAGCGGCTCCCAGTAGGCGGGGCTCGCGGTGGAGGCGGTGGTGGTCATGAGGCTCCTTCTCGGGCGGGCGGCACGGCCGCGGGTGCGGGCGGGGTGGGCATGGTCCGCAGAGTGCGTACGGATGAGGCCAAAAGCAGGAGGACCGGCACGACCTGGAGGAGGGCGCCGACGGCGAGGACGGTCGGCACGTCCACGACGAGCACGAGCGCGCCGGCGGTCGCGGCGGCCAGGGGGCGGCTTCCAGCGGTCACCGTGGTGCTGACCGCCTGCATCCGGCCCTGAAAGGCCGGGTCGCACAGGATCTGGCGCAGGGTTCGCTGCGTGACTCCGGCCGCAGTCGCCCAGAACAACTGCACGAAGAGCGTCGCGGCCAGGGCGATCTGCCAGCCGCGGCCGGGCCCGGCCAGCAGGAGCGGCACCTGGGCGAGAGGACTGACCGCGAACCCGGAGACGATCACCGGTCCGACGCCGAACCGGTCCGTGATCCGTGAGGTGAGCAGCGCGCCGGCCAGACTGCCCATGCCTCCGACGCCCATGATCACCCCGAACGCTGTCGGGGAGGCGCCGAGCGTGGTGAGCAGGTAGTACGCCCAGAAGGTGTTCATCAGCGCGAGGCCGAAGGACAGCACGGAAAGTGCCGCGATCACCGTACGGATCGTCGGCTGCCCGATCACGTACCGCACGCCTGCGGCGATGTCCCGGCTGAGCCCGTGCCGCTTCTTGGCCTCGGCGGGGACCGGGTGCGGCTTGGGCACGCGGATGTGCCGGACCAGCACGGCTGAGGCGAGGAAGGAGGCGGCGTCGACGAGGAGCGACTGCGCGGCCCCGACGGCGCCCACGAGTGCGGCGCCCGCGTTGCTGCCCGCGCTGTCGGCCACCGAGGACGTCGCGCCCAGCCGGGAGTTGGCGTCGTGTAGCAGGTGCGGAGCGACGATGGCCGGCAGGAGGCTGATCGCCGCAGCATCACGGACTACCTTCGCCGCGCCGACGGCGAGCGTCACCCCGTACAGCTGGCCGATGGTGAGTACCTCGGCGAGGGCGGCGGCCGGGACCGTGGTGAGCGCCGCGGCGGCCACCAGGTCCGAGACGAGGAGCTGGAAGCGCTTGGCGTGGCGGTCCGACAGGGCGCCGGCCCACAGTGCGAGCGTGCTGGGAAGCTGGCCGAGGAACGCGAGCGTTGCCACCTGTCCGGCGGTGGCGCGCAGTTCCAGGACCGCGAGCGCGGGCAGAGCGATGGCGCTCACCCCCGAGCCGGTTAGGCTCACGGCCTCGCTCCCGAGCAGGTACCGATAGGCCGGGATCGTCCAGGCAGAGGTTTTCCGGGTGTCGGCGACGTCCGTCACAGGGGCCCACCGCCGGCGGTCAGTTCGGGGGCGGTGACGTTGGCGTACTGGTGCCCGGCGGTGAATTGGCGCAGGACCTCGTGGGTGAAGGGGTGACAGTCCTTCGGCGGGCTGGCGGGATCCACCCAGACCAGCTCGGTGTGCGTGTCCGGCTCCCGGTTGTATGGCTCGCCCTCCCACTCCCGCACCAGGAACACGACGCCGGCCACCCGTTCTCCATCCGAGGCGTGCAGGTGGACCAGCTGGCACAACTCGAGCCGGTCCGGGACAACACGGATGCCGGTCTCCTCGGCGAGCTCGCGTGCCGCGCCCTCGTCGAAGAACTCCCCGGCTTCGAGACGGCCGCCGACGACGGTGAGCAAGCCGGGCGAGTGCCAGGAGCCGGGCTGGTGGCGGACGGTGAGCACCCGGTCGTCACTGGGGTGCTGGAGCAGGACCATGACGTGGCTGATGCTCCGGTACACCGCGTGAGGGGCGGAGCTGTGGGCGGCGGTGGGGTCTTCGGCCATCGGGAGCCCTTTCGGTGAGGACGGGATCGGCGGCGACGGGGCAGCCGCCCCGGCCGTTGCCGACTGGGGCGGGCCCAGGGTTAAGGCCCTGGGTCAGGCGGGGCGGTTCACGTCATGGCCGGTGCGCTGCTCCAGTTCCCACAGGGTCCGGAACAGGCCGGGTTCCTGGGTGAGCTGTTCGTACGTTCCCTCCTGTACGAGGCGGCCCCGGTCGAGGACGACGATCCGGTCGGCGACGGCGACGTTGGCGAGCCGGTGGGTGATCAGGAGGATGGCCCGGTCCTTGGCCAATTGCCGTAGCCCGGTGAAGACGTGGTGCTCGGCACGGGCGTCGAGGGCGGCCGTAGGCTCGTCCATCACGAGCAGGGCGGCCTGCCGGTGGAAAGCCCGGGTCAGGACGACGCGCTGCCACTGCCCGCCGGACAGCTGGTGGCCTCCGAACCACTCAGACGTCAGCAGGGTGTCGAGCCCGGACCGCAGCTCGGGCAGCATGTCCGAGGCCCCGGACGCCTCGCAGGCCGCCAGGAGGGCGGCGTCACTGGTGTCGCCCTGCCCAAGGGTGACGTTGTCGCGGAGGCTGAGCGGAAGGTAGGTGAACCGCTGCGGGGCGAGCGCGACGTGCTTCCACGCAGCCCACGGCTCCAGCCGCGCCGTGGTCGCATGGTCCCAGGCGACCTCTCCGGAGGTCGGCAGCAGCAGGCCGCAGATCAGCCGGGACAGAGTCGTCTTCCCCGACCCGTTCTCCCCGACCAGCGCCACGATCTCACCACGCCGCACCTGCAGCGACACCCCGGTGAGGCTGTTCTTCTGCGCACCGTCGTACCGGTAGGTGACGTCGCGGACCTCGAACCGCTCCGGCGCCGCCGGCAGCAGCTCCGAACCGCGCGAGGCCGTCATCGCCTGTCCATGGGCGTTGTCGAGGAAGTCCTGCCAGTCCTGCACGTACCAGCCGGTGCGCACCAGCCGGGCCCCGCCGTTGATGATGCCCCGCACGGAGCTGGTCGCCGTCTGCAGAGCGAAGACCGCGCCGCCCCCAGCGGCCAGGTCCATCCGGCCGGAGACCAGGAGCCACAGCAGCGTCGCCCAGACCGCCGCCGACGCCACTCCGCCGGCCGCCGCCCCGACCAGGCCCATCCAGGCCCCGGTGCCGGCCGCCTTGCGCTCGGCGGCGTTGACCGACGCGGCGAGACGCCGGTAGCGGCCCAGGAGAAACGGGCCGGCCAGGCAGGCCCGCATCTCCTCGCTGGACTCCATGTAGGACATGTGCCACCGCAGCTTGTGCAGCATCCGGCGGCGCCCCGACGTCTCCAGGCCCGCCAGGTACACCACCCGCGCCGCCCGCACGTACGCGGCGGCCTGCGGCAGGCACGCCAGGAGCAGCAGAGGAAGGAGAAGGGGGTGGATCACGGCGAGGACGGTCGCGCCGGCGGCGAGGCTCGCGGTGGCGGCCAGCACGTCCTGGGCCTCCTCCACGAGGTCCGGGGTGACCGTGGCACCGCGGTCGGCGATGTCATACGAGTCGTTGTAGCCGGGCTTGTTGTTCGCCGCGGCCTCCGCGCCGAGCGCTGCCTCGACCATGCTCACCTCCGCGGCCCGGGCGAGCACCGGCCGCAGCCGGCCGGTCAGCCACGTCACGATGATCCCCAGCAGGGCACGCAGACCGGTGGCCGCGGCGATCACGCCCAGCTGCGGAGCCGCCTCCCGCAACCGCTCCGTGATGTCACCGGAGGCGATCAGCGCGGTGAGCGTCCCGGTGACGGCGAACAGGCCCAGAGCGGCCAGCACGCCAGACCCGATCTGGCACGCCAGCAGCCCGGCCGTCGCACCCCGGTCCACCTGCCAGGCCATGGCCAACGACCGCCCTACCAACAAGGGCAGACGCCGGGCCATCGTGGCGGTCGTCATCTGCTCGCCGGCCCGCAGCCGGGACTCGTCCCGGAACCGGAACTCCTCCTCCTGCACCGTGCTCGCGTTCTCCGGATGAGGGCCTTCGCCTTCGTCTGCGCTCGCCTGCTTGGATGTGCTTTCCACGGTCAAGCTGTCCCCCTGTCTCGTGGGCGGGTCCGGTTCGCGAGGCTCAACGAGCCAGCCGGAATATCGAACGTGTGTATTTCGGTCGAGCGGGAAACCCCGGGATGGCGCGGGCGCAGGAGCGTGAAGAATGCATCGACCCGCTTCCCGCAACAGGAGTGCATAGGAAGGTGATTGGCCGAAACGCCGACGGAGCCGCTGCGGGTGCCGCGACCTCGACCCGCCTTATAGAGTGCGGACTTCCCCGTACGCCGCGCACCTTCACTGGATCTGACTGTGCACGTGCTCGTCGCCCGTATCCGGGCAGCTGTTCATCGGGAGCGTTCCTCCCAGGCCGGCGTGGAGGTGACCCATGGCGATCACTGATTCCGATATCTCGGACGCCCTTCGTAGCTATTTGGAGCGTTACCCGGACGAGGTCGAGCAGCTGTCCGAGCCCCTGCGACTTCTGGCGCAAGGACGGGACTTCGCTTCTCGGCGCAGGTTCCCCATGCACGTCACCATCGGCGCCCTGCTCGTCCGCGACGACGCCGAGATCCTGCTCATCGAACACCTCGACTACGGGATCACCCTGCAGCCTGGCGGCCACCTTGAGCCGACCGACACCACGCTGGTCGAGGCGGCCGTGCGCGAGCTGACGGAGGAGACCGGCGTCGATCCCCGACAGGTCTCCGTGGTCTCGCAGGCTCCTGTCTACGTCGAGTACGGCAGGGTGCCGGCCCGGCCCCAGAAGGCGGAGCCGGAGCACTATCACCTGGACATTGGATACGCCTTCACCACAGTCCGCGGTGAGGTCGGACGCATCCAGGAGTCCGAGGTGACCGGCGCTGGCTGGTACCCGCTGGAGGTGGCCGAGCGTCGTGTCGGGCACCGCATCAAGCGGGCAACCGCCGCGCCGGCCTAGACCGACTGCCTCCCTCGCTACCAAAGGACGGGCGTCGGGGGGGCGGGGATCCGGGTGGGACTAACGGAGTCAAGGGCTGAGGACGGTGAAGGGGACGGCAGGGAAGCGGCGGCCGTTGATCTGTAGGGCGAGGGAGTAGGAGCCCGGTGGCACAGGCCATCGTGCGGTCGAGCGCAGCCGGTGGCTCTTGGCCAGGTGCAGTGGCTTGCCAGCCTCGACTCTGGCGCGGCGCAGGAAGGACACTTTCTCCCGTGGCTGGCCGTTCTGCCCGGTCGTGGTGATCACGATCATCACGTGGACCGGCGCGCTGACGGAGGCGGTGAGCGCGGCCGAGAAGTTCAGCGCGTCGCCGTCGCGTAGCTCGGTGCGTTCCAGGGTGAGAGGGGTGAGTTCGATGGGTGCGTCGTGGGCGTAGCCGAGGATGCCGTAGGCGGGCGGCCAGCCTTCTTTGAGCCGGCTGCGCAGGGCGCCCCGGGCGATGAAGGTGAAGTGCTTGTCGCTGACGCGGCCCGACCGCTGCCATCGTTGAAGAGTGGCCAGCACGAGGTCGGGGTGGGTGGTGGCGACGTCGTTGAGGTGGTTGGCGACCGAGGTGCGCACGTACAGGTGGGTGTCGTCGTAGAGCTGTTCCAGGACGGGCAGCGCGAGGTCGGCGGGCGGCGCGATCCGCGGGGCCCAGGGCAACAGCGGACGGGGAGCCTCGCTCGCCAGTCTGCGTACCCGGAAGTCGTTATCGACGGCCCAGGCGCCGATGGCCTTCATCGTCTCGTCGGGGAAGGCGGCGAGAAAATGCCGCACGGGCAGCTCCGCCGAGAAGTACCTGGTCATGCGTGCAAGGGCAGGAAGCGCACGGTCCAGATGGTCGGCGGCCCGCATGTAGCGGGCGACGTAGTCGGAGTGGGGCGCGTAGACGTGCAGACCGAAGTCGTTGGTCACGCCGGCTGCCTCGGGTGTCGGCGGCAAGGAGCGCAGCAGAATGTCGAGGGCGTCGGGGCCGGTGACCGGAAGGTGGGCGTGCAGTCCCTCACTCGTGCGGGCGATCCTGGCGCTCAGCTCCAGTCGGGGAAGGTCCGCCATCACTGAGTGCACGAAGCCGGCGGAGTCGAACTCGGGACAGACTGCATGGACTTCGTGGCCGATGCGGGCGATGCGCTCGGCGTTGAGAGCAGTCTCTTTCAGGGGAACCTTCACGGTCATGGGCAAACCCTAGGGTCGGCGGTGGAAGCGGGGCTCGCGTTCCCGTCCCGAGTCACGCGCGGTGTGACGCCGGGCTTCGGCTATCGGACGGTGGCGCGATACAGCAGCCGACGGTGGCGGGAACTGTCACAGGGGGAGGCGGTGTGGAGGGTGGCGAGGTTGTCCCAGACGACCAGGTCGCCCTGCTTCCAGCGGTGGCTGTAGACGTACGGGGCGCTGGTCGTGTGCTGCAGCAGCTCGTCGAGCAGGGCCCGGCTCTCGTTCTCGGCAAGCCCGGTGATACCGCTGATCACCATGGACCCGAGCAGCAGCGAGCGTGCGCCGGTGACCGGGTGCGTCAGGACGAGCGGGTGCTCCACCTCCGCGTGGCCGACCAGGCTGCCGGCCGCGATCGACGACTGGCCGCCGCCGGACTGGGTCTGCCGGACGCCGAGCTGCTCGATGGAGTGCACCGCACGCATCCCAGCGGTGCGCTGCCGCATCGCCGGAGGAAGGTCGGCGTAGGCCCGGGTGGCGTCGGCGAAGCGGGTCTCACCACCCTCGCCGGGGGTGATGACCGAGTACAGCAGGGTGGCGGCGGTCAGCTGGGGCTTGAAGGAGTTGTCGGCGTGCCATTCCTCCTCTTGGTCGCCGTCGTAGATGCCGATCGGCGTGCCGCCCTGGTGGACGTTGGAGACGACGGTGAGGCCGGGGAATCCGGGGACCGTGTAGCGGCGGTCGGTGGCGGTATCCACGGTGCCGAACAGGGAGGCGGCGGCGAGCAGGTCGGCGTGGTTGAGGTGCTGGCCCGGCAGGACCAGTACGCGGTGGCGGTTCAGGGCGTCGGTGAGTGCGCGCGCTGCGCCGGATCCGGACGTGCGGGCGAGGTCGGTTTCGACGCGGGCGCCGAGTCCGCCGGGCAGCGGGGTGATCGCGAGGTCCATCCTGCCTCCAGGGTGGGAGTCGGCTGTCAGAACTGGGGGGACTGGAGGAACGGGGTGATGTCGCGCAGCCCGGCGGAGGCAGCGCACAGCCGCTCGATGCCGATGCCGAGGCCCGCGGTGTCAGCGGGCACGAGTCCGGCCTCGACGGCTTCCTGGGCGAGCCGCTGCTCGTCGTCGTAGAGCCCTACGGCCTTGGCCCGTTCGGTGAAGGCCGTCGGGTCCGTCTCGTCGGTGTAGCCATGGACGAGCTCGATGCCGTCGACGATCAGCTCGAACCGCTCCAGGACGGCGGTGGTCCCGGAGGCCCGGCGGGCGCACGGTTCGTCGCCGCCGGTCGGGTAGTCGGTCAGGAACACCGCGCGGCCTGTGGTGCCGGCCTCCAGTTCGCGGGAGATGTAGCGGCCGAGGACGTCGCGGAACGGCTCGCCCGGATCGGCGCCGATGCGGGCGGCCATGAGCGGGTGCAGGCCGCTGATGGGCTCGGTGCGTAGGTCGATGTCGAACTCGGTGTGGACGTGGTCGGCGATCGAGAGCCGCTCGGGGGTGTAGGAGGGCAGGTGCGGGCCGACCATGCGCCAGGCGAGGTCGATCAGGTCCTCGAAGCCGAGGTGCGCGGCGTACAGGTCGAGCATCGTGAACTCGGTGGCGTGGAGGGCGTCCGGGGGCTCGGGCCGGAAGCACGGGCCGATCTCGTACACCCGTGGGAGGTCGGTGTTCACGTTGACGCGCAGAGCCGGGCCGATCATCGCGCGCAGGTACCGGCCTTCGTGGAGGCCGACGGGTGCGCGGCGGCCGGACCCGAGGTCGGCGCGGCGGGCGACGGGGGTGACGACCTCGGTGAAACCTTCGTCGTGCAGCAGGGCCCGCAGGCTGCTCAGCACGCGAGCCTTGGCGCGGATGGGACCGGGTAGCACAGACATACGTCTTCCTCTCAACTCGACCTTAATTAAAGGAGGTTGGGGATCCGAGAGCGGCTGGACGGTGCGGCCCTCTCGGAGCGCCTCAAAGTAGCCGTACGCCGCCGAAGCGCAGAAGGCCGCGCACACCGGCCGAGCGGTCCGCTGCGCGGAAGGTGGCCACGATTCCAGCAGCTCGCATGGGTGTTGTCCCAGGTCAGCGGCAAGGTAGGCGCAACGGGCATGCAACGCCCCGGCGCACCTGGCGCAACGCCGTGACCCGTTGCCGGTGCCCCTGGCGGAGCCCTAGCGTGATGGCACGGCCAGCCCGGCGCGACGGCTCCACCAGCGCCCTCGGCGCAGCGCCCGGCCGGCTCCTTCGAGCCGCGCTCATCTCTGGCTCGACCATCCGATTCACCACGCGTGGCCGCGGCATGCCCGCGGCCCGAGAGGAGTGCACATGGACAACAACCTGAAGCTGGGGATGCGCCCGGGCGAGGGCGTCAAGCTCGGCATGCGTCCGGGCGCGGTCGCCGTGAAGCTCGGCATGCGCCCGGGCGTCAAGCTCGGCATGCGCCCCGGCATCGCCGCCTGACCCCGATCGGCCGGATCGGCTGACGTGCAGCTGCTGGCGGTGGGGCGGGGCAACCTGTGGGGCGTGCGGGCGGCCGCCCGGGTCGGCTTCGCGGTACTCGCCATGGAGATCGCGGTGCTGATGGTCTTCGTGGTGTCGGCGATCG
>NZ_JBEXQW010000058.1:0-46259 GCF_040612775.1 Streptomyces sp. NPDC006339 | reverse complement strand
GACATCGGCGACCGACGACAACGCGGCGAGCGTGCGTGCGCATGGGGGCACCTCCCAGGCGAAGCTCTGGGGGAGTCGCGAGCCCGGCAAGATCCAAAAGACACGGCCTAGCCCAGCTTCTCGCCCAGATACGCCCGCCAGCGGGACGTGAACTCCTCGGGTGTGGTGGCCAGGACGTCCGCGAGGGCCTTCTCCACGGCGCCCTCGCGGCGCGGGTGGGCGCCGACCGCGTCGTAGAAGGCGGTGAGCTTCCGCTCGCCCCAGCGGTCGGCGATCAGCGCGCAGGCCAGCCAGCCGCTCTCGTAGGCGCGGGCCATCGTGTCCGCGTCGCCGCCGAAGGTGAAGGCGCTGTCGTCCGGCAGGGCGGCGGGGAGCCGGCCCGCGCGGATCTCGCGGGCGAGCTCCGGGGCGGCCTGGGCGGGGGTGCGGCCGGTGCCGCGGTAGGCGACCCAGTCGGCGAAGCCCTCGGAGAGCCAGACCGGGGTGGACGGGGTGGTCCGGGTCCGGGTGGCGACGTGCGTGGTCTCGTGGGTGAGGACGAACTGCCGGCCGAAGCCGCCGAGCACCCCGTACGCGTCCGGGTTGACGATCACCCGGTCCGCGGGCGCCGTGGGGCCGCCGCCGACCTCGCCGGTGGTGACCGCCGCTATCCCGCGGTAGGAGGCGGCGGGCGCGCCGAGCAGCCGGCCCATGGCGTCCACCGACGCCGGGACCAGGACCACGATCCGCCCGGCCCAGGGCCGGGGCCAGGCGGCGCCGACGGCGGGCACGGCCCGGTCCGCCGCGTCGGCGATCTCCCGCAGCCGCTCGGGGCGCTGGCCGACGCCCAGGACCAGGCTGCGGCGGCCGGTCACCGCGCGGACCTCGCCCTGCTGCCACAGCGGCTGCGGGGCGCCGTGGGCGGCGCGGTCCCCGGTGACGTACCAGCGGCCGTCCCGTTCGGCGAGGTCCAGGACCCGCCGGAGGGTGGCGGGGGCGGAGTCGTAGCCCTCGACGCGGTAGCCGAGTTCGGTCTCGGCGGTGGCCCGTCCCGGGCCGGCCGGGTCGACGTCGGTGACCCGGTAGGCCCAGCCGCCGAGCGGGATCTTCGCCAGGCGGCCGAACTCGGTCCGCGCGGCGGGGACGAGCGCCGGGTCGAGGGCGGCGAGGTAGCCGGCCTCGTCCCGCCTCTGCAGGGCCTCGGCGCGCCGGTCGAGGAGGCGCTGCACCTCGGCGCGGGCGGGCTCGTCCGGTGCGGGGGCGGTGCAGCCGGCGAGGGCCAGCAGGGCCGACAGCGTGCACACGGCCGCGCCGCGCGCCGCCCGCCTGCCCCGTTCCGTCATGCCCCCGATCGTACGGGGCCGGGTCAGACCCGGGTCACCGTCGCGTGGGACATCATGTTCACCGGGTCGTAGCGGACCCGCGCGCCCGGGTAGGGGGCGTGGATGACCTGGCCGTTGCCGGCGTAGATCGCCACATGGCTGGCGTCGCCGCGGTAGGTGACGAGGTCGCCGGGCTGCGCCTGGGAGAGCGGGACGCGGCGGCCCGCGTTCCGCTGGGCCTGGGAGGTGCGGGGCAGGGCGATGCCGGCCTGGCGGTACGACCAGACCATCAGGCCCGAGCAGTCGAAGGCGGACGGGCCGGTCGCGCCCCACACGTACGGCTTGCCGATGGCGCTGCGCGCGGCGATCACCGCGGCGGCGGCGCGCGAGGGGCCGAGGTCGCCGAGCGGCGGGAGTTCCTCGCCGAGGGCCTCGCGGCCGGAGCGGGAGGCCCGTTCGAAGCTCGCCCGTTCCTCGGCGGACAGGGCGGCGAGCACCCGGCGGGCCTCGGCGAGCTTCCGTTCGACGGTGCGCTTGTGCTTCGCGACCTCGGCGCGGCTGCGCTCGAGTTCGGCGAGGGCCCGGCTCGCCTCGGTCCGTTCCTGCGCCAGCTCGCGCAGCTCGCGGCGGAGTTCGCCGAGCGCGGCGCCCTGGCGGGCGGTGGCCCGGTCGAGGACGGAGGCCCGTTCGAGGTAGCTGTCCGGGTCGGAGGAGAGCAGCAGGGCGAGGGCCGGGTCCATGCCGCCGGAGCGGTACTGGGCGCCGGCGACCGAACCGAGCGCGCCGCGCATGCGGTTGATCCGCTCCTGGCCGCGGGCGAGGCTGTCCTGGGCCTGGGAGACCGTGGTGCGCAGCCGGTCGGCCTTCTCGTCGGCCCGGTTGTACCCCTCGGTGGCCTTCTCGGCCTCCTCGAAGAGCCGGTCGACGGTGGCCCGGGTGGACTCCGGCGTGGCGCCGCCCGGGTCGGCGGTCGCGGGGACGGCTCCGAGTGCGGTGGCGGCGGTGGCGGCCGCCGCGGTGAGGACGGTGACCCTGGCGGGTCGTCGGTGGGTCGCCAAGGATCACGCTCCTGTTCGGCTCGACGGACTGGCGCGGCAGACAGTAGCCGCTCCCACCGCCGCCTCCAACGAAGGCGCCGCACACGCAAAGTGACGCCCCGCCGGAGAACACAGGTCACCGGCGGGGCGTCAGGTCAGTTCGGGGTCCGGCGAACCACCCGATCGGGGGCGTGGTCCGTGGCGTGCCCAGGCGTCAGATGCGGACGCCGAACTGGAAGGTGCCCATGTAGTCCATCGACTCGTAGCGCACCACCGCGCCCGGCTTCGGGGCGTGCAGGATGGTGTTGTTGCCCGCGTACAGGCCCACGTGGGACAGGCCGTTGAAGAAGACCAGGTCGCCCGGCTTGAGCTGGCTGCGGCCGATCTTCACGCCGTCGTTCTGCTGGGTGTAGGTGGTGCGGCTGATGCCGACACCGGCCTGCCGGTAGGACCACTGCGTCAGACCGGAGCAGTCGTACGAGTTGGGGCCCTCGGCGCCGGAGACGTACGGCTTGCCCAACTGGGTGGCGGCGGCGTTGAGGGCGGCGGCGCCGCGCTGGGAGGCGGGCACCTCGTTGCCGAGGTCGACGCGGTCGCCGGCGGCGCGGCTGGCGCGCTGCTCCTCCTGCTGGATCTTGGCGCGCTCGGCGGCGGTCAGGGTGTTGAGGAGCTTCTGCGCCTCGGCCAGCTTGCCCTGGAACTTCTTCTTCTTCTCGCCGAGGGTCTTGCGGACGTCCTCGAGGTCGGCGAGCTTCGTGGTCGCCTCGGCCCGCTGCTGGGCGAGGGTGCGCTGCTTGGCCTGGATGGACTGCAGGACGTCGGCCTGCTTGGCGCCGAGCTGGTCGATCGCGGACGCCTTGTCGAGGTAGGTGTCCGGGTCGGAGGAGAGGAAGAGCTGGAGCGCCGGGTCGATGCCGCCGGAGCGGTACTGGGCGCTGGCGACCGAACCGATCTGGCCGCGCAGGGTGTTGAGCTCCTCCTGGCCGCGGGCGACCTTGTCCTGGAGGGCGCCGATCTCCTTCTGCAGCTTGCCCCTGCGTTCCTCGGCGAGGTTGTACTGCTCCGTGGCCTCCTCGGCCTCGTGGTGCAGCTTGTCGACCTTGGACTTGACCTCGTCGATCTTCGGCTTGGGGGCCGCCTGTGCGCCGGTCTGGGCGGACAGTGCGACGGCTGCCGCGGCGGTGGCGGTGAGCACGGTCACACGGGTGCGGCTGGGCTGCTTGGGTCGACGGTGGGACGCCACGAAGGCGAGCTCCTTCTTCCTCGAGCCGCCAGGCCAGAACTGCGGCAGGCGGGACCATCGCTGTCATCCCCGATGGATGATCAACCGCGCGAAGGTTCGAGGCCCGACCCTAGTGACCATCTTGTGATCAGTTCAAATCCCCACGGGCAAAATCTCGCCCGCTCGACAAGTTATTTACATACATCCCACGGGCAGTAGTGGACAGTTGACCCTGCGCGGACAACAATCCGGACATCACGCCCACGAGGGCTCAGCGGTGACGAGACGTCACGAGAGGCGCGAAAGCCGCTTCAGCAACAACGCCGAGGCCACGGGCCGCGCACCGGACTTGGCGACCCCGTCGGCCACCTCCCGGTCGGTGGACACCACCACGACCGGGCGGCCCGGCGGCTCCGCGCGCACGAGCTGACGGATCAGCTCGTCGGCCGTCACACCGGGCTTCGAGAACAGCACCCGCACCCCGCGCGGCGGGGCGAGCAGCACCGGCGCCGCGAGCTCGGCGCCGTCGAAGACACAGGTGATCTCCGCGCCGGAGCGGGCCGCGAGCGCGGACAGACCGCCGAGCAGCCGCAGCCGCTGCTTCTCCAGCGGCATCGTCGGATAGCCGGTCTTGGTGACGTTGTAGCCGTCCACCACCAGGTGCGCCTGGGGCAGTTCGAGGAGCTGGTCGAGGAGGGCCGGGTCGGTCTCGGACAGGGCGCGCGCGGCGATGTCCTTCGGCGACATCCGGCCGGGCTCGACGGCGTCCACGGTGTCCGCGGGGTGCATCGAGACCGGGGGCAGGGCGAGTTCACGGCGCAGCCCCTGGGCCGCGTCGAGCACCGTGTCCAGGAGCAGCCGCAGCCGCATGTCCTCCACCGAGCGGCCTTCGCGGGCGGCCCGCCGGCTGGCCTCCAGGGCGGCCTCCACCTCGCCGAGCCGGGCCTTGAGGCGGCGGGTCTCGCTCTCGGCGGCCGAGACCTGGGCGGCGGCCTCGGTGCGGGCGGTGTCGATCTCGGCCTGGGCGCGCCGCAGCGCCGCCTCACCGCGCTTGACGTCGCTCTGGGCGCTGCGCAGCTTGCGGTGAAGCGATTCGGCTTCCTTGCGGGCGGCCTCCAGATCGTGCCGGAGCTGCTCGGTCTCGGCCCTCGCGCGCTCCTTGGCGCCGGCGACCTCCTCGCGGAGCCTCTCCAGCTCGCGCCGGCTCGCCTCGTCGGCCCGCTCGGCGTCGGCGCGCTGCGCCTCCTCGCCGGCGGCGGCGACCAGCTTGCCCCAGCCGGCCGGGCGCAGCACATAGGCGGCGGCCGCCACGTCGACCGGGTCGGCGGCGGCGGGCGGGGCACCGGCCTCCACGGCCCCGGCCAGCTCGGGCTGGGACTCCTTGAAGCGTTCCCCGATCCGCTGCCGGAACAGCGGGTCGCTCTCCAGGGCGGCGGCCATCGCGTTCCCGGCGAACTTGGCCCGCCGGGGGGCGGTGAAACGGGCGTACTGCCGCAGCGGGGCGGGCAGCTCGGCGACGGTCAGCCCGCCGAAGGCGTCCGCGACCAGCGCGACGACCTTCCGCCGTACGGCTTCGGGCAGGGGCCGGTCGAGCACCTCGGCGGCGTCGTCCGCCGAGCCCGTCGGCTCATCACCGTGCGCGGGCTGCGCCACGATCCGTCACCCCTCTCCCTGTCGTCGCCCTCGAGGGGCCGCTTCTCAGGAAGCGGCGCCCGGCCTGTCCACCAATTCGATCTGGTCCACCGCGTTGCACCAGCGGCAGCGGACCGACTCGATGGTCTCACTGACCACCTCGCGCTCCTCCACCTTGGGCTCTCCGGCGAGGTCCAGATGGACGTACTCGACGACCTTGGACGAGCGGGTCACATCGAAGCGGGTCAGGTTGCCGCAGAGCGTGCAGCGCCAGCGGGTGTCGGCGGTCGGCAGGGGAACCGTCGTCATCGTGCCGTCCTCTTTCCGTACGAGCGTCACGGGCCCGCGGTGCGCCGTCGAACTGCGGGAGTACTGCCCGTAACCCTACGGCCTCGCGGGTACCCCGTGTCACGGCGAGGCACTCTGTCCCTGTGGGCCCCGGTACGCCATGATCTGTCCATGATCGACTGGCGGGGCGTGACCCTCGGCGCCTGGCGGGGCGCCCGGAACGGACCGACCGTGACCTACGGCCTCATCGCCGGCTGCGTGCTGCTCTTCGCCGTGAGTCCGGTGGCGGGACTGAATCCGGTGTACGGCACCGGTGACGAGCTGCTCGTGGCGCAGAGCACGTACTTCCAGCGCTGGGGGGTGATTCCCGCCGACCTGACGCGCGGCGATCCGCGCGCCCTGCTCACCCCGCTGACCGCCCTCTTCGTGCACGGAAGCTGGCTGCACCTGCTGGGGAACATGCTGTTCCTCTACGTCTTCGGGGCGATGACCGAGGAGCGGATGGGCCGGATCGGCTTCGGCCTGTTCTATCTGGGCTGCGGATATCTGGCGCTGCTCGGCTACGCGACGGCGCACGCGGACAGCGCGCAGACCCTGGTCGGGGCGTCGGGGGCGATCTCGGGGGTGCTCGGCGCCTTCCTCTATCTCTTTCCGCGCGCCCGGGTGACCAGCCTCTTCCCCTTCCTCTTCTTCCTGCCGCTGCGCTTCCCGGCCTGGATCGTGCTGATCTTCTGGTTCGTGCTCCAGTGGCTGGCGGCCCGCTCGGCGGGGTCGGGGCCCGGCGTGGCGTATCTGGCGCACGTGCTGGGCTTCGGCTTCGGGTTCGTCTACGCGTGGGCGCGGTACAGACGTGCCGATAGAGTGAAACCCCCAGCCGCGGCCACCGAGGGAGAAAGCCAGCCGTGATCACCGCGATCGTGCTCATCAAGACCAGCGTGGACCGCATCCCCGAGATCGCCGAGGCGATCGCCGCGATCGACTCCGTCAGCGAGGTCTTCTCGGTCACCGGGACCTACGACCTGATCGCCATGGTCCGGGTGCCGCGCCACGACGACCTGGCCGATGTGATCCCCGGCCGGATCTCCAAGATCCCGGGCGTCGAGGCCACCGACACGCACGTCGCCTTCCGCGCCTACTCCCAGCACGACCTGGACGCGGCCTTCGCCATCGGCCTGGAGTCCTGAGGCCGTACGGACAGCGGCGAAGCCGGCCTCTCCCCCGCGGGAGGCCGGCTTCACCCGTATGAGGGAGCGGTCATCCCCGGTCGGGGACGCAGCGGCCGTCCTCGGTGCGGTACGTCCAGCGGGCGCCGTCGCGGACCAGCTCCTTCACCGCGCCGACGAACCGCTCCACGTGCTCGTCGGGCGTGCCCGCGCCGAAGCTGACCCGGATCGCGTTGAGCGACCTCTCCCCCGGGTTCGCCTCGGGGGCGCCGCACGCGCCCGGGTCCTGCGGGTCGCTGCCGAGCAGGGTGCGCACCAGCGGGTGGGCGCAGAACAGGCCGTCGCGGACGCCGATGCCGTACTCGGCGGAGAGCGCGGCGGCGAAGTGGGAGCTGTTCCAGCCCTCGACGACGAAGGAGAGGACGCCGACCCGGGGGGCGTCCTCGCCGAAGAGCGACAGGACCCGCACCTCGGGCACGTCGGCCAGGCCCTCGCGGACCTTCGCGATGAGGTACCGCTCGCGGGCGACGAGCCGGTCGAAACCGGCCTCGGTGAGGGCCTTGCAGGCGGAGGCGATGGAGTAGACACCGATGACGTTGGGCGAGCCGGCCTCGTGGCGGGCCGCGGTGGTGTGCCACTCGACGTCGACGCCACCGTCGGCGCGGCGCGCCACCGTGCGGGAGGCGCCGCCGCCCGCGAGGTACGGCTCGGCGTCCCGCAGCCAGTCGGCCCGGCCGGCGAGGACGCCGGAGCCGAACGGGGCGTACAGCTTGTGACCGGAGAAGGCGACCCAGTCGACGTCCAAGTCCCGTACGGAGACGGGGTGGTGGGGCGCGAGCTGGGCGGCGTCGAGCACGATCCGGGCGCCGTGCGCGTGCGCCGCGGCGGCCAGTTCCCGCACCGGCCACAGCTCACCGGTGACGTTGGACGCGCCGGTCACGCAGACCAGGGCCGGGCCGTAGGGGTCGCGCTCGGCGAGCGCGCGCTCGAGGATCTCGACGGCCTGGGCCGGGGTGCGCGGCGCGTCGAGGTAGGTCACGCGGGCGTCTCCCCACGGCAGCAGGGAGGCGTGGTGCTCGGTCTCGAAGACGAAGACCTGGCAGTCGGCGGGGAGCGCCCGGGCGAGCAGGTTGAGCGAGTCGGTGGTGGAGCGGGTGAAGACGACCTGGTCCTCGGGGCGGCAGTCGAGGAATGCGGCGACGGTGGTGCGGCTGTTCTCGAAGAGGTCGGTGGACAACTGGGAGAGGTAGCCGGCGCCGCGGTGGACGCTGCCGTAGTAGGGGGCGTACGCGGCGACGTCGTCCCACACGCGCTGGAGGGCCGGGGCGCTGGCCGCGTAGTCGAGCGCGGCGTAGGTGACCTCGCCGCCGGTGACGAGCGGGACGGTGACGTCCCGGCCCAGGACGGCCAGCGGGGCACAGACGGACGGGTCGGTGGCAGCAGTGATCACGGACATGGCGAACTCCCGTACAAGGCAGGCGAATTCAGCGCCTCGACGCGACGGGACACACGACCGCGGAGGCACGGAAAAAGGGAAAAGGGGATGGCGAAGAAGGGGCTTCGAGGCCCTAACGCATTCGCTTGCTCACGAGACTGCTCCCTTGAGGACCAAGGACCCCAGGGCCACACACTGTCGAGAGTGTGCAGGGGTCCGCGCTTGCCGCGGACCTTTCTGTCCACGGCCTGGTCTTCACCCGGGGCACCCCGCCACGGACGGAGGGTTGCCGGACAGCCGGCCGGGGCCTTGATGGCTGTCACTCATGACCTGGTTCAGAAGCTATGCCAGGTGATCGTCGACGCGCAACCCCGTCCGCATTCCGGACGGGGCCGCGCGTCGCGCCGCCTACGCGTTGCTGATGGCGACCCACCGCTCCAGGGCGCGCCGGGCGGCACCGGAGTCGATGGACTCGGCCGCCCTCTCGATGCCGGCCCGCAACTGCTCCGCCAGGGTGCCCTCCCCCGGCTCCAGGGCGGTCAGCGCCGCCGCCGAGTTGAGCAGCACCGCGTCCCGTACCGGACCGGTCTCGCCGGCGAGCAGCCGCCGGGCGACGTCGGCGTTGTACGAGGCGTCGGCGCCGCGCAGGGCCTCCACGGGCACCAGGTCGATGCCGACGTCCCGGGGGTCGAAGTGCTCCTCGCGGACGGTGCCGTCCCGGACGATCCAGACCCGCGAGGTCGCGGTGGTGGTGAGCTCGTCCAGGCCGTCGTCGCCCCGGAAGACCAGCGCGGAGGAGCCGCGCTCGGCGAGCACCCCGGCGACGATCGGCGCCATCCGGGCGTCGGCGACTCCGGTGGCCTGGGCCCTGACCCGGGCCGGATTGGTCAGCGGTCCCAGGAAGTTGAACACCGTGCGGATGCCGAGCTCCTTGCGGGCCATGGCCACATGGCGGAGCGCCGGGTGGAACTTGACCGCGAAGCAGAAGGTGATCCCCGCCTCCTCGGCGACCTCGGCCACCCGCCGCGGGGTCAGCTCCAGGTTGACGCCGAGCTTCTCCAGGACGTCGGAGGCACCGGAGGCCGAGGACGCGGCCCGGTTGCCGTGCTTGACGACCTTGGCGCCCGTGCCGGCCACGACGATCGCCGACATGGTGGAGACGTTCACGGTCTTGGCGCCGTCACCGCCGGTGCCGACGATGTCGACGGTGGCGCCCGGCACCTCGATGGTGTTGGCGTGCGCGTACATGGTCCGGACGAGACCGGTGATCTCCTCCACGGTCTCGCCCTTGGCGCGCAGGGCGACCACGAAGCCGGCGATCTGCGCGTCCGTCGCCTCGCCGCGCAGGATCCGGTCCATGGCCCAGGCCGTGTCCTCGGCGCTCTGGTCGCGGCCGCTCAGCAGACCGTCCAGGACGACGGGCCAGGAGCGGCCCGCCGCGGTGTCGCCTCCAGCGGGGTTCACAGCGCTCATGGTCGCTCCTGGTGTGTCGTACGGGCGTGTCTCCACGGGTGTCCCCACCCTATCGATCTCCCGGTACGGCGAAGAGCCCCGTCCATCGAATGGACGGGGCTCTCGCCGTGGCGACCTACATCAGGAGGTCAAGGGGATCAGTGGTGGCCGTGGCCGCTCTGGATCTCCTTGTACTCCTCGACGGTGGGCTTGGCGACCTGGTTGTCGGCGCCGTAGTAGCCCCGGTTGAGCTTGACCCGGAGCTTCTCCATGCGGCCGATCTTGCGCTCCACACCGTTCTCGTCGACGGCCGGCGGCAGCTCGGCCGGCGCGTACTGCTCGTGCGCGGTGAGCTTGTGCAGCTCGCCCTGGCTGAGCGGGGTGTGGACCTCGACGAACTCACCGTGCGGCAGGCGCTTGATGATGCCGGACTCGCGACCGTGCAGCACCTTGTCCTTGTCCCGGCGCTGGAGGCCGAGGCAGATCCGCTTGGTGACGATGAACGCGATGACCGGGCCGACGAAGAAGAAGATCCGGACGAACCACGTGATCGCGTTGATCGACAGGTGGAAGTGCGTGGCCCAGAGGTCGTTGCCACCACCGACGAGCATGATCATGTACGCGGTGATCCAGGCGACACCGAAGGCGGTGCGCGTCGGAGCGTTGCGCGGGCGCTGCGCGATGTGGTGCTCGCGCTTGTCGCCGGTGATCCAGGACTCGATGAACGGGTAGACCGCGATCGCGCCGAGCACCAGCGGGAAGATCACCAGCGGGATGAACACGCCCAGGACCAGGGTGTGGCCCCAGATGTTGATCTCCCAGCCCGGCATGACACGGATCAGACCCTCGGCGAAGCCCATGTACCAGTCGGGCTGGGCGCCGGTCGACACCTGGTCCGGACGGTACGGGCCGAGCGCCCAGATCGGGTTGATCGAGGCGATCGCCGAGATGACCGCGATGACACCGAAGACCAGGAAGAAGAAGCCTCCGGCCTTGGCCATGTACACCGGCAGCAGCGGCATGCCGACGACGTTCTTGTTCGTGCGGCCGGGGCCCTCGAAGTGCGTGTGCTTGTGGACGAACACCAGGATCAGGTGAGCGACCACCAGGCCGAGCATGATGCCCGGGAGCAGCAGCACGTGCGCCGAGTAGAACCGGGCGACGAAGTCGCCGCCGGGGAACTCCCCGCCGAACAGGAACATCGACAGGTACGTACCGACGATCGGCACGGACAGGATCGCGCCCTGCATGAAGCGGACACCGGTGCCGGAGAGCAGGTCGTCCGGGAGCGAGTAACCGGTGAAGCCGGTGAACATGCCCAGGAAGAACAGCAGGAAGCCGAACAGCCAGTTGATCTCACGCGGCTTGCGGAACGCGCCGGTGAAGAACACGCGCATCATGTGCACGAACATGCCGGCGAGGAAGATCAGCGCCGCCCAGTGGTGGATCTGCCGGATGAGCAGACCACCGCGCACCTCGAAGGAGATGTGCATGGTCGAGTTGAACGCCTCGGACATGAGCTGTCCCTGGAGCGGGACGTACGGTCCGGTGTACTCCACCTCGTTCATCGACGGGTGGAAGAACATCGTCAGATAGACGCCCGTCAGGATGATGATGAGGAAGCTGTAGAGGCAGACCTCGCCCAGCATGAAGGACCAGTGGTCCGGGAAGATCTTCCGCATGTTGGCCTTGGCCAGCGTGTAGATCCCCAGGCGGCCGTCGGCCCAGTCGGCGACCCGCTCACCGGCGGGGGCCTTCTTCTGCGTATTGGTCACAGTGCTCATCCGCGCTCCCAGAAGGCAGGGCCGACGGGCTCGTCGAAGTCGCCGAGCGCCTCCAGGAAGCCCTTGTCGTTCACGCCGATCCGCAACTGCGGGAGGGCGTGGCCGGCCGGGCCGAAGATGACGCGGGCGCCGTCGGACAGATCGAAGGTGGACTGGTGGCACGGGCAGAGCACGTGGTGCGTCTGCTGCTCGTACAGGGAGATCGGGCAGCCGACGTGGGTGCAGATCTTCGAGAAGGCGACGATGCCGTCGTGCGACCACTCGAGCTCGCGCTTGTCCTTGATGTCCTCCGGCTGGATCCGGACGATCATCAGGGCGGCCTTGGCGATCTCGGTCTGGAAGTGGTGGTCGTGCTCCGACAGGCCCTCGGGCATCGCGAAGGTCAGCGAACCGACCGCGACGTCCTCGGGACGCAGCGGCTCGTGCGTGTTCATGTTGATGAGCTGCTTGCCCTTGGCCCACATGGTGGACCGGAGCTTCTTCTCGGGCAGCGGGCCCATGTCACGGAGCAGCACGACACCGGAGAGCGGCACCATGGCCAGCGCGCCGAAGAGCGTGTTGCGGACCAGCTTGCGGCGGCCGAAGCCGGACTCGGCGGCACCGGCCGCGAAGTCCGCCATGACCTTCGCCTTGACCTCGGGCGACGCCTCGATCGGGTGACGGTCGTCGGCGACCTCGACATCGGACATGAGGGTACGGGCCCAGTGGACCGCGCCCGCGCCGATGAAGAACAGGGCCAGGCCGAGCGTCCAGCCCAGGGCGAAGTTGAGCGCGGACACCCGGCCGAAGGGCCAGATGTACACGATCTTGTCGACCGGGAAGATCACGTACGAGGCGATGAAGCCGATCGTGGCCAGCATCGACAGCGTGAACATGAAGGCGATCGCGCGCTCGGACCGCTTGGCGGCCCGCTCGTCGATGTCCTGGATGCGCGGCTTGTGGGGCGGAAGGCCCGGGTCGGCGAACGGGTCGTCGGCGACCTTCACCGCGCCGTGCGCGGTGTCCTGCTCGGTCGGCAGGTTCTCTTCTGAATTCTCTTGGGTACTCATGACTTCTTGGCCTTAGCGGTGTGGGCCGCGACCCAGATGGCAACTGCGATCAGTCCGCCCAGACCGAAGATCCACGCGAACAGACCCTCGCTGACGGGACCGAGCCCGCCCAGCTTGAGACCACCCGGGTTGTCGGCCTTCTCGCCGTTGACGGCCTGGACGTAGGCGATGATGTCCTTCTTCTGCTGCTCCGGCATCGTCGTGTCGGGGAAGGAGGGCATGTTCTGCGGGCCGGTCTGCATGGCCTCGTAGAGGTGCTTCGGGCTGACGCCTTCGAGGCTCGGGGCGTACTTGCCGTGGGTCAGCGCGCCGCCCTCACCGGTGAAGTTGTGGCACTGGGCACAGTTGGAGCGGAACAGCTCGCCGCCCTTGGCGGCGTTCGCGCCGGCAGGGTCGTACTGGCCTTCCGTCGGTGTGATCGGACCGGCACCGAGGGAGGCGATGTACGCCGCGAGCTGATCGATCTCAGCCTGCGAGTAGATGACCTTCTTCCTCGGGACCTGGGCGCCCGGCTGCTGGGCCGGCATGCGGCCCGTGCCGACCTGGAAGTCCACGGCCGCCGAGCCCACGCCGACCAGGGACGGGCCGTCAGAGGTGCCCTGACCGCCGGTTCCGTGGCAGCTTGCGCAACCGACGGAGTAGAGCTTCTTGCCCTCCTCGATGGCGAGGGACTGGGCGGTTTCATCGGCCTTGGCCGTGCCCGCGGGCGCGAACGCGGCGTACAGCCCCCCAGTTGCCGCCAGCGCGAGAAGTAGGACGACGACCGCCGCCAGCGGATGGCGTCGTCGTGCGGAGAGCTTTTTCACGGATTACCCCGGTGTCAGGATCTTCTGCGTCGATGCTTGCTGGATGAGTCGGCCCGCCCGGAGGCGGGGCCCGATTACTTGATCAAGTAGATCGTGGCGAAGAGGCCGATCCAGACGACATCGACGAAGTGCCAGTAGTAGGACACGACGATGGCGGCGGTTGCCTGCTCGTGAGTGAACCTCTTGGCGGCGTACGTCCGGCCCAGGACCAGCAGGAAGGCGATCAGACCGCCCGTCACGTGCAGGCCGTGGAAGCCGGTGGTCAGGTAGAACACCGTGCCGTACGGGTCGGACGAGAGCGAGAGGCCCTCGTGCTTGACCAGCTCGGTGTACTCGAAGACCTGGCCGCCGATGAAGATCGCGCCCATCACGAACGTGATGATGAACCACGACCGGAGCTTCTTCACATCGCCCCGCTCCGCGGCGAAGACGCCGAGCTGGCAGGTGAGGGAGGAGAGCACCAGGATCGTGGTGTTCGTCGCGGAGAACGGGAGGTTCAAGGCGTCCGCCTTTTCCGCCCAGTACTCCGCGCCCATCACGGATCGCAGGGTGAAGTACATCGCGAAGAGGGCCGCGAAGAACATCAGCTCGGAGCTCAACCAGATGATGGTTCCGACGCTGGTGAGGTTCGGTCGATTGACCGACGGGTGCGCGTGCCCTGTTTCTACTGTCGTTACTGTCGCCACGACCGACATTATGTCGGTCGCTTATCCCGCCCTCACTCCGGGGGGTGCCGTTCGGAGTGTCCGGGGTGCGTGTCCAGCCCGAACGGCCCATCGAAGCGGCCTTCCGCCACCCTTCGAACAGGTGTTGAACGGGTGTTGACGGGCTGTGGAGCGGAGTAGCATCCGCGCAACGACCGACCACCTTCACGGAGGAACGATGCAGTCGAGCGCCACGGTCCTGGTCTACAGCGACGACGCGAACACCCGCGCGCAGGTCCGCCTCGCGGCCGGCCGCAGGCCCGCCGCCGATGTTCCCCCGGTCGAGTTCGTCGAGTGCGCGACGCTGCCCGCCGTGCTGACGGCCCTGGAGCAGGGCGGCATCGACGTGTGCGTGCTCGACGGCGAGGCGGTGCCGGCCGGCGGCATGGGCGTCTGCCGGCAGATCAAGGACGAGGTCTTCCACTGCCCTCCGGTCCTGCTGCTGATCGGCCGCCCGCAGGACGCCTGGCTGGCCACCTGGAGCCGCGCGGACGCCGCGGTCACCCTCCCGGTGGAACCGGTCGAGTTCGCGGCGTCCCTGGCTGCCCTGCTGCGCTCGCGCCTGTCGATCGACGCGTAGCACCCACCCTTCAGAGAGAGGGCCTCAGGCGGGCCTTGGCGTCCTCGGTGGCCAGGGGGTTGCCCGTGTCGGCCACCAGGGCGCTGCCCTTGCGCCATTGGTCCCAGGGCAGGTTCCAGTCGCCGAAGCCGTTGCCGAAGGTGTCCATCATCTTGCCGTAGCTGTTGACGGTCTTGACGATGTCGCCGGGGCGGACGGTCTTGTAGAACCAGGCGGCGTTGCCGGTCGACATGCCGACACAGCCGTGGCTGACGTTGGCCACGCCCTGGGAGCCGACGGACCAGGGGGCGGCGTGGACGTACTCGCCGCTCCAGGTGACCCGGGTGGCGTAGTAGACCGGCAGGTCGTAGGACTCGGAGCTGCCCTCGGAGATGCCGATGCTGGTGCCCCGCATCCGGACGTAGTACTCCTTGCCGAGCACCACTTTGATCCCGTTACGGGTGGAGAAGCCCGGTTTTCCGGTGGTCACCGGAATGGTGTTGATCACTTCTCCGTTGCGGCGCACCGTCATGTAGTGGGTGCCGGCGTCGGCGACGGCCTCGATGCGGTCCCCGGTGGTGAGCCTGAGCGGCTTGGACGCGCCGCCGTAGAGCTTGTCGCCGACCTTGATGCCCGCCAGGTTGGCGGTCACGTCGATGGTCGCGCCGGTGGGCCAGTACTCCTTCGGGCGGTAGTGCAGCTTCTTGTCGTCCACCCAGTACCAGGAGCCCTCGACCGAGGGGACGGAGCGGACCTTGAGCGCCCGTTCGACGACGGCGCGGGACGCCTTGTCCTTGACCGGGAGGCTCAGGTCGGCGGTGACGGGCTGCCCGACGCCGTACTTGCCCGCCTCCGGGCCGAACGTGACGGTGAGGACCCGTTTGGCCGGTGCCGTCTCGAAGGTGAACGTACGGGCCCCTGGGGCGCCGTCCTCGTCCTCGGTGGCCACCCGGACCGTGTAGCGGGCGCCGGCCGCGAGCGCGGCCGTGGAGCGCCACTTCCGCCCGTCGGCGGTGAGTTCGCCGGCCAGGTGGTGCCCGGACTCGTCGAGGGCGGTCACGTCGGTGATCCGGCCCTCCTCGCCCTTGGCGGTGATCTCCAGCGGCTTGTCGGGGTCGGCCTTCCGCCCGCCGGCGGGCGCGTTGAAGGCGACCTGGTCCGCCGCGTCGTAGGGCCTCGCCGACAGCGGATGGTCTCCGGAGCCCGCACACGCGGTGGCGCCCGCGACGACGGTGAGGGCCATAAGAGTGCAGATCGGAACGGTCCGATTGCGCGGCGTGTCGTTCATGACCTCACGGTAAGAACTTTCCTCGCGCCCAGCGCGCCGAGCGGGGCAAACGAGGGGCCCGGCCGCTTCGTCGGACGAAGTGACCGGGCCCCTCGGGGTACTACAAGAGCGCTGCTCTACTGGTTCTGGTTCTCACCGCGGTAGAACTCGAACACCCAGCCGAAGATACCGACCAGGATCAGCGGCGTGGAGAAGTACAGCAGCCACCAGCCGATGGCGATCGCGGCGAAGGCCAGCGCACCACCGAGGGCCAGCGAGAGCGGCTGCCAGCTATGGGGGGCGAAGAAGCCCACCTCGCCGGCCTCGTCCGCGACGTCGGCCTCCTTGTCGTCCTGCGCCATGGCGTCGACCCGCTTGGCCGTGAAGGCCAGGTAGTAGCCGACCATGATGCACAGGCCGAAGGCCAGGAAGAGCGCCGTCGTACCGACCGGCTCCTTGGACCAGACGCCGTAGAGGACCGCCATGGCAAGGATGAAGACGCTCAGCCAGATGAACATCTTGCCCTGGATCTTCACTTGCCGGCCTCCTTGCCGCCGCTGAGGGCCGCCACCTCGTGAGGCTTGTTCTCGAGCTGGTCGAGAGCCGCGATCTCAGGGTGGTGCAGGTCGAACGCCGGGGATTCGGAACGGATCCGCGGCAGGGTGAGGAAGTTGTGCCGCGGCGGCGGGCAGGACGTCGCCCATTCGAGCGAACGGCCGTAGCCCCACGGGTCGTCGACCTCGATCTTCTTGCCGTACTTGGCGGTCTTCCAGATGTTGTAGAAGAACGGCAGGATCGACAGACCGAGCACGAAGGACGAGATCGTCGAGATCGTGTTCAGGGCGGTGAAGCCGTCGGCGTCCAGGTAGTCCGCGTAACGACGCGGCATGCCCTCTGCGCCCAGCCAGTGCTGCACCAGGAACGTGCCGTGGAAGCCCACGAACAGCGTCCAGAAGGTGATCTTGCCGAGGCGCTCGTCCAGCATCTTTCCGGTGAACTTCGGCCACCAGAAGTGGAAGCCGGAGAACATCGCGAAGACCACGGTGCCGAAGACGACGTAGTGGAAGTGCGCCACCACGAAGTACGAGTCGGAGATGTGGAAGTCCATCGGGGGCGAGGCCAGGATGACGCCGGTCAGACCACCGAAGGTGAAGGTGATCAGGAAGCCGACGGCCCAGAGCATCGGGGTCTCGAAGGACAGCGAGCCCTTCCACATCGTTCCGATCCAGTTGAAGAACTTCACGCCGGTCGGTACGGCGATGAGGAACGTCATGAAGGAGAAGAACGGGAGGAGCACGCCACCGGTGACGTACATGTGGTGCGCCCACACGGTCACGGACAGACCGGCGATCGCGATGGTCGCGGCCACCAGACCGATGTAGCCGAACATCGGCTTACGGCTGAAGACCGGGATGACCTCGGAGATGATGCCGAAGAACGGCAGGGCGATGATGTACACCTCGGGGTGTCCGAAGAACCAGAAGAGGTGCTGCCACAGCAGGGCACCGCCGTTGGCCGCGTCGAAGACGTGGGCACCGAACTTGCGGTCCGCCTCCAGGGCGAACAGCGCGGCGGCCAGGACCGGGAAGGCGAGCAGGACCAGGACACCGGTCAGCAGCACGTTCCAGGTGAAGATCGGCATGCGGAACATCGTCATGCCGGGAGCGCGCATGCAGATGATCGTGGTGATGAAGTTGACCGAGCCGAGGATCGTGCCGAAGCCGGAGAAGGCCAGACCCATGATCCACAGGTCGGCGCCGACACCCGGCGAGCGGACCGCGTCCGACAGCGGGGCGTAGGCGAACCAGCCGAAGTCGGCCGCACCCTGCGGGGTGAGGAAGCCGGCCACCGCGATGAGCGAGCCGAACAGGTACAGCCAGTAGGCGAACATGTTCAGTCGCGGGAACGCGACGTCGGGGGCGCCGATCTGGAGCGGCATGATCCAGTTCGCGAAACCGGCGAACAGCGGCGTCGCGAACATCAGCAGCATGATCGTGCCGTGCATCGTGAACGCCTGGTTGAACTGCTCGTTCGACATGATCTGCGTGCCCGGACGGGCCAGCTCGGCGCGCATGAAGAGCGCCATCAGGCCGCCGATGCAGAAGAAGGCGAACGACGTGACCAGGTACATCGTACCGATGGTCTTGTGGTCGGTGGTGGTCAGCCACTTCACCACGACGTTGCCGGGCTGCTTGCGGCGTACCGGGAGCTCGTTCTCGTACGAGTCCTCAGCCGCGGCCGCACCCTGGGGTTCGTTGAGGATGCTCACAGTTGCTTCTTCTCCGCATTCCTGGCCGGGTCCGTCTGCGCAATGCCCGACGGGATGTAGCCGGTCTGCCCCTTCTCCGCCAGCTCCTTCAGGTGCTGCTGGTAGCGCTCCGGGGAGACCACCTTGACGTTGAAGAGCATCCGGGAGTGGTCGACACCGCACAGCTCGGCGCACTTGCCGAGGAAGGTGCCCTCCTGGGTCGGGGTGACCTCGAAGGCGTTCGGGTGACCGGGGATGACGTCCTGCTTCATCAGGAAGGGGACCACCCAGAACGAGTGGATGACGTCACGGGAGGTCAGGACGAACCGGACCTTCTCCCCCTTGGGCAGCCACAGGGTCGGACCCGGGTTGCCGGTCTGCGGGTTCCGCGTGCCGGGGATGCCGTAGTCGTAGACGCCGCCGGCGTTGTCCGGCAGCGCGTTCTTGTACCGGTCCGGAAGCGTCGCGAGGTTCTTGTCCGTCTTCGCGTCGCCGGTCACACCGGGCACGTTCTCGATGTAGTTGAAGCCCCAGCTCCACTGGTAGCCGACCACGTTGATGGTGTGGGCGGGCTTGGCGGAGAGAGCGAGGAGCTTGGACTCGTCACGCGCGGTGAAGTAGAAGAGCACCGAGACGATGATGAGCGGGGTCACCGTGTACAGCGCCTCGATGGGCATGTTGTACCGGGTCTGCGGAGGTACCTCGACCTTGGTGCGGCTGCGCCGGTGGAAGATGGTCGCCCACAGGATCAGGCCCCACACCAGGACGCCGGTGGCGAGCGCAGCCGCCCACGAGCCCTGCCAGAGGGAGAGGATCCGCGGAGCCTCTTCCGTCACCGGGGTGGGCATGCCCAGGCGGGGGAAGTCTTCCCAGTTGTACGAGCAGCCGGTGGCTGTCGCCAGGATCAGGCCCGCAGTCAGCACCTGCGGCAGCTTCCGCCGCATCGGGCGCCGCGACGAGCGGTCGGAGCCGTTGGGACTCACGTAGCGCCTTCCCGAGAGTCTCG
The DNA here is from genome assembly GCF_040612775.1 of Streptomyces sp. NPDC006339. NCBI lineage: Bacteria > Bacillati > Actinomycetota > Actinomycetes > Kitasatosporales > Streptomycetaceae > Streptomyces > Streptomyces sp. NPDC006339. The sequence continues at coordinate 27,306 of NZ_JBEXQW010000058.1, read as the reverse complement.
GCCCGCGTTGGTCGGCCACGGCCGTCCGTCTCGCTGGTCGGTCGCCGCCCCGGCCGCGGGCAGGGGTTTGGATGTTTATGCGGACCAAACCCTACTGGACGCTATTTGGGGTCGCGCGGGGAGGGTGCCCAACGCGCCGTCCGACTCCCCGAAGGGGTGGACTCCCGGCTTCCGCGGCGGGGCCTCCGGGGCCGTACGGCGGCGCACCGGGGGCGGACCGGCGGCGCGCGGGCCTTCTGACGGCGGATCATCCCGGCGGGGTTAGCGTGGGCGGATGCCGTACTTCGACGCCGCCTCCGCGGCCCCGCTGCACCCCGTCGCCCGTCAGGCGCTGCTCGCCGCCCTGGACGAGGGCTGGGCCGACCCGGCCCGGCTCTACCGGGAGGGGCGGCGGGCCCGGATGCTGCTGGACGCGGCGCGGGAGGCGGCGGCGGAGGCGGTGGGGTGCCGCCCGGACGAGCTGGTGTTCACTCCTTCGGGGACGCGCGCGGTTCACGCCGGGATCTCCGGAGCCCTCGCGGGCCGTCGGCGTGTCGGGGACCGGCTCGTGGTGTCGGCGGTCGAACACTCCTCCGTGCTGCTCGCGGGCGAGGCGCACACGGCGGCCGGCGGGTCGGTGACCGAGGTGCCGGTGGGGCGGTCCGGCGCGGTGGACCCGGAGGTCTTCGCGGGTGCGCTGGACTCCCGTACGGCGCTCGCCTGTCTGCAGTCCGCCAACCACGAGGTCGGGACCGAGCAGCCGGTGGCCGAGGTGGCGGAGGCGTGCCGGGCGGCCGGGGTGCCGCTGCTCGTGGACGCGGCGCAGTCCCTGGGCTGGGGCCCGGTGCCGGAGGGCTGGTCGCTGCTGGCGGCGAGCGCGCACAAGTGGGGCGGGCCGGCGGGGGTCGGGCTGCTCGCGGTGCGCAAGGGTGTCCGGTTCGCGCCGCGGGGTCCGGCGGACGAGCGGGAGGCGGGGCGGGCACCCGGTTTCGAGAACCTGCCGGCGATCGTGGCGGCGGCGGCCTCGCTGCGGGCGGTGCGGGCGGAGGCGGCGGCCGAGGCGGCGCGGCTGCGGGGTCTGGTGGACCGGATCCGGGCGCGGGTGCCGGAGCTGGTGCCGGACGTGGAGGTGGTGGGCGATCCGGTGCGCCGGCTCCCCCATCTCGTCACCTTCTCCTGTCTCTATGTCGACGGGGAGACGCTGCTGCACGAGCTGGACCGGGAGGGTTTCTCCGTTTCGTCCGGTTCGTCGTGCACGAGTTCGACGCTGACGCCCAGCCATGTGCTGCGCGCCATGGGGGTGCTGAGCGAGGGGAACGTCCGGGTGTCGCTGCCGGCCGGTACGGCGGAGGAGGACGTGGACCGCTTCCTGGAGGTGCTGCCGGGTCTGGTCGGGTCCGTACGGGACCGGCTCGGCGCCCCGGAGCCGGCGGCGGCGCCCGGCGCTGCGGAGACGCTGGTGGTGGACTCGCTCGGGAAGCGCTGCCCGATCCCGGTGATCGAGCTGGCCAAGGTGATCGGCCGGGTGCCGGTGGGCGGCACGGTGACCGTGCTCTCCGACGACGAGGCCGCCCGCCTGGACATCCCGGCCTGGTGCGAGATGCGGGGCCAGGAGTACGTGGGCGAGGAGCCGTCCCCGAAGGGCGGCACGGCCTACGTGGTGCGCCGCGTGACGTGACCCGCCGGCAAGGGCGCCGCTCTCGTGGTGCGGGCGGGCACAGGGGCGGAGGCGCCCGCGAAGGGCGCCGTCCCGTGTGCCCACCCGTCCCTCCCCCTAGGGCTTCGCCCTGGGGGGACCCCCAGCGGGACGACTGCCCGCACGGGCGGGGCGGGGGCGGGGTGGAACCCCTCCGTCAGGCGAGGTGCGCCTGGACCTCGGCGGCGGCCTCGTCGCCGTACGCCTTGGCGAAGCGCTCCATGAAGTTGGTGCGGCGCAGCGTGTACTCCTGGGTGCCGAGGGTCTCGATCACCAGGGTGGCGAGCATGCAGCCGACCTGGGCGGCGCGCTCCAGGCCGACGCCCCAGGACAGGCCGGTCAGGAAGCCGGCCCGGAAGGCGTCGCCGACGCCGGTGGGGTCGACCTTGGCCTCCTCCTCCGGGCAGCCGACCTCGATCGGGTCCTCGCCGACGCGCTCGATGCGCACGCCGCGCGAGCCGAGGGTGGTGACGCGGTGGCCGACGCGCTCCAGGATCTCCTGCTCGGTCCAGCCGGTCTTGGACTCGATGAGGCCCTTCTCGTACTCGTTGGAGAAGAGGTAGGTGGCCCCGTCGAGGAGGGTGCGGATCTCGTCGCCGTTCATGCGGGCGATCTGCTGCGAGAAGTCGGCGGCGAAGGGGATCGCGCGGGCGCGGCACTCCTCGGTGTGGCGGAGCATCGCCTCCGGGTCGTCGGCGCCGATGAGGACCAGGTCCAGGCCGCCCACGCGGTCGGCGACGGCCTTGAGCTCGATGAGGCGGGCCTCGCTCATGGCGCCGGTGTAGAAGGAGCCGATCTGGTTGTGGTCCTTGTCCGTGGTGCACACGAAGCGGGCGGTGTGCAGGACCTCGGAGATCCGGACCGAGGCGGTGTCGACGCCGTGCCGGTCCAGCCAGGCGCGGTACTCGTCGAAGTCGTAGCCGGCCGCGCCCACGAGGATCGGGTTGCCACCGAGCTGGCCCATGCCGAAGCAGATGTTCGGGCCGACGCCACCCCGCCGGATGTCGAGGTTGTCGACGAGGAAGGAGAGCGAGACCGTGTGGAGCTGGTCCGCCACGAGCTGGTCGGCGAACCGGCCCGGGAAGGTCATGAGGTGGTCGGTGGCGATGGAGCCGGTGACTGCGATACGCACGGCTGGGACGCTCCTGCGGGGAGGACGGTAATGACAGTTCACGCTACCGGGTGCGCACGCCGAAGCCGAACAGCGGAAACTACCCCAGAGTAGGTCTTTTCCGCGGAGCCCGGCCGTGCGTACCGTGCCGCCATGACCCCGTACCCCGCTCCTCGTGAGCCCCAGGAGTCCGACTTCAGCCTCGCCGAGCTGTGCGGCGACGGTGCGCGGATGGCCCCGCACTGGGTGACGCCGTCCGCTCCCGAGGCCGCTCCGGTCTCCCCCGCGCTGATCCACGGCGTGGACGTCCCGGCCGACTCGGCCCGGCTGATCGCCGCCACCTCCGAGTACGGAATCTGAGGGTCCGGTCCGGCGCCGCCCGGAACCGATCGGGCGTCGCTCCCGTCCCAGGGGTGTCCTTGGGAAGGAGCGTGTGGTGAGCAGTACGGAGATCCGACCGGAGGTCCGGCCGAGGAGGCGCGGTCCGCTGTTCGTCGCCTCGGTGGCGGCGGGCGTCGTCCTCGTGAGCGGCGGGGGCGTCTACTACGCCGCCACGGCGTCCGACGGGAGCGGTGAGGCGGTACGCGAGGCCCCGGCGGCGCGGGACGCGGCCAGGGGCGGCGACGGTCCGGGGATCGCCCCGGGCGAGCCCGACCCCGGCGGTGGCGACGGCACCGTCTACCAGGCCAAGGGACCCCTCCCCCAGGGGCCCTCCTCGGCCGCTGTCCACCGGCCCGAGGGCCGGGTCACCTCGGCGGAGGTGGCCCGGCTGGGGCAGGCGCTCGGCGTCCCGGGCACGCCGCGGCTCGTGGGCGAGGTGTGGCAGCTCGCCCCGGAGAAGGACGGCTCGGGCCTGCGCCTGGACGTCTCGGCGAAGGCGCCGGGGAGCTGGAGCCTCAGCCGCCAGGACGGCGGGCCGATCGGCGACACGTGCCTGAAGGGCAAGGCGTGCCCGCCACCGGGCGAGGCGAAGCCGCCGGCCGGCGGGGGTTCGCCGGTGAGCGAGGCCGCGGCGAAGGCGGCCGTGGCGCCGGTGCTCAAGGCGATCGGCCAGGACGACGCGAAGCTGGACGCGCGCCAGGTGATGAACGGCTCGGTGCGGGTGGTGAACGCCGACCCGGTGGTGGGCGGCCTGCCCACGTACGGCTGGTCGACCGGCCTGCACGTCGGGCCGGACGGCTCCGTCGTGGCCGGCAGCGGCCGTCTGAAGGAGCCGGTGAAGAGCGCGCCGCAGCCGGTGATCGGGGCGCGGCAGGCCCTCGACGCGCTGAACGCGGACGCGAAGGGATCCGGCTCGGTCGGGATCGGTGGCTGTGCGACGGCTCCGCCCGCGGACGTCATGAGCGAGTCGGCCGGGCTGCCGCAGGCGCCCTGCGAGTCCTCCGGCGAGGCCGCCTCGCCGAAGGTGGTGGAGGTCACGGGCGCCGTCTTCGGGCTCGCGGCCCAGGACGTGAAGGGCGAGCAGGCGCTCGTACCGGCCTGGCTGTTCCAGGCGCGGGAGAAGCCGGGCGCGAAGCCGTTCACGGTGGTGCGGTCGGCGGTGGCCCAGGAGTCCCCGGCGCCGCCGGAGGAGTCGAAGGAGCCGGTGCGCCGGATCGACTCGTACCGGACGGAGACCGACGGGCGGAAGCTGTCGGTGACGTTCTGGGGCGGGGTGTGCAGCACGTACACGGTGACCGCTCAGGAGACCCCGGAGAAGGTGCTGGTCCGGGTCGACGAGAAGCCGACCGAGCCGGGCAGGGCCTGCATCATGGTCGCCGTCGAGGTGACGAAGACGGTGACGCTCCAGGAGCCGCTGGGTGACCGGCGGGTCGTGGACCGGGCGAGCGGGCAGGCGGTCCCGCGGAAGTAGCGCGGACGGACCGGCCCGACGCGCGCGAGGGCGGCACCCGGGACTCCGGGTGCCGCCCTCGCGCGTGCCCACGGCCTCGTCGAGGCCGGCCGGCTTAGCTGAAGCTGTCGCCGCAGGCGCAGGAGCCCGTGGCATTCGGGTTGTCGATGGTGAAGCCCTGCTTCTCGATGGTGTCGACGAAGTCGATCGAGGCGCCGCCCAGGTAGGGAGCGCTCATGCGGTCGGTGACGACCTTGACGCCGCCGAAGTCCTTGACGACGTCGCCGTCGAGCGAACGCTCGTCGAAGAAGAGCTGGTAACGCAGGCCGGAGCAGCCACCGGGCTGAACGGCGACGCGCAGGGCCAGGTCGTCACGGCCTTCCTGGTCGAGCAGGGCCTTGACCTTCGCCGCGGCGGCGTCGGACAGGAGGATGCCGTCGCTGACAGTGGTCTTCTCGTCCGATACGGACATCTGCTTCTCTCCCGGGTTGGTACGGAGACTGCTTGCCGACGGTTGCAACCGGCGGGGCCGCGGATTCATTCCGGGCCGAGGCGTGTCTTTCCCTTTCATGCTCGCACACCGTGTCCAGCGACGCGGAAGGCGAATTCGTCACATCGACACTATGGACATCGTCAAAGTGACGTGAACCGGTTATGATAGATAGCGTCATTTCGACGAAAAGGTTTTTCGAGGCTCACCGCAGAAAGGGTGCGTGACGTGACCACCGCCCAGCCCCTGGACGTCCAGCCGACGCCGCTCGCCCTTCTCCTGCTCGGCCGCGAGGCCGACCCCAAGAGCGAGCGCGGCGTGGAGTGCCCCGGCGACCTTCCGTCGCCGTCCGACCCCGACCTGGTGGAGCGCGCCCGCGCGGCCAAGGAGAAGCTCGGGGACAAGGTCTTCGTCCTCGGGCACCACTACCAGCGCGACGAGGTCATCCAGTTCGCGGACGTCACCGGCGACTCGTTCAAGCTCGCCCGCGACGCCGCCGCCAAGCCGGAGGCCGAGTACATCGTCTTCTGCGGCGTGCACTTCATGGCCGAGTCGGCGGACATCCTGACCGGCGACGACCAGAAGGTCGTCCTGCCGGACCTGGCCGCCGGCTGCTCGATGGCCGACATGGCCACGGCCGAGCAGGTCGCCGAGTGCTGGGACGTGCTGACCGAGGCCGGCGTCGCCGAGCAGGTCGTGCCCGTCTCGTACATGAACTCCTCCGCCGACATCAAGGCATTCACCGGCAAGCACGGCGGCACCATCTGCACCTCGTCCAACGCGAAGAAGGCCCTGGACTGGGCCTTCGAGCAGGGCGAGAAGGTGCTCTTCCTGCCGGACCAGCACCTGGGCCGCAACACCGCCGTCCGCGACATGGGCATGTCCCTGGACGACTGCGTGGTCTACAACCCGCACAAGCCGAACGGCGGCCTGACCACCGAGGAGCTGCGGGCCGCGAAGATGATCCTGTGGCGGGGGCACTGCTCGGTGCACGGCCGCTTCTCGCTGGACTCGGTCAACGACGTGCGCGAGCGGATCCCGGGCGTCAACGTGCTCGTCCACCCCGAGTGCAAGCACGAGGTCGTCGCCGCGGCCGACTACGTGGGCTCGACGGAGTACATCATCAAGACCCTGGAGGCGGCCCCGGCCGGCTCGAAGTGGGCGATCGGCACCGAGCTGAACCTGGTCCGCCGCCTGGCGAACCGGTTCGCCGACGAGGGCAAGGAGATCGTCTTCCTCGACAAGACGGTCTGCTTCTGCTCGACCATGAACCGGATCGACCTGCCGCACCTGGTGTGGACGCTGGAGTCGCTGGCCGAGGGCAACCTGGTCAACCAGATCCAGGTGGACCGGGAGACCGAGTCCTTCGCCAAGCTGGCGCTCGAGCGGATGCTGGCGCTGCCGTAACGATTCCTCGGTACGGACACGGAAGGGGCGCCCCGCGGACTCGCGGGGCGCCCCTTCGCCGTTCACCGGTCCCGGATCAGAGATCCAGCGCGTCCAGCAGCGTCGCGTCCGCCGGGGTGACGTCCGGCTGCTGCGGGTTGTCGTCCCCGTCGCCCTTCTTCCTGGACTTCGCCGCCCGCTTCGCCGCCTTCTTCTTCGCGCGGCGCTCCTTGCGGAGCTCCACCATCGCGTACAGCGTCGGCACGAGCAGCAGGGTCAGCAGCGTCGACGTGATCAGACCGCCGATCACCACCACGGCCAGCGGCTGCGCGATGAAGCCGCCCTCGCCGGTGACGCCGAGCGCCATCGGCAGCAGCGCGAAGATCGTCGCCAGGGCCGTCATGAGGATCGGGCGCAGCCGGTGCCGGCCGCCCTCGACCACCGCTTCGACCACGCCCAGGCCCTGTGCCCGGTACTGGTTGATCAGGTCGATCAGGACGATCGCGTTGGTCACCACGATGCCGATCAGCATCAGCATGCCGATCATCGCGGGGACGCCCATCGCCGTGTCCGTCGCCACGAGCAGGCCGATCGCGCCGGTCGCCGCGAACGGGATGGAGACCAGCAGGATCAGCGGCTGGACGAGCGACCGGAAGGTCGCGACCAGGAGCATGAAGACGATCGCCACGGCCGCCAGCATCGCCAGCGCCATGCTGCTCGCCGCCTCGGCCTGGTCCTCGGAGACACCGCCGATCGTGGCCGTGGCGCCGTCCGGCAGGTCCAGGTCGTTGAGCTTGGTCTGGAGCGCGGCGCTCACCGCGCCCGTGTTGTCGGTGGTCGGCTTGGCCGTGATCGTCGCCGCGCGGGCGCCGTCGATCCGGGTCAGGGAGACCGGGCCGGGCACCAGCTCGACGGCGGCCACGTCGCCCAGCTTCACCGGGCCGAGCGGCAGCGCCTTCAGCTCGGCCAGCGTGGTCGCGGGCTTGGCCGAGGTGATCAGGACGTCCCGCTCGGTGTCGTCCAGGACCGCCTTGGCGGCCGGGGTGCCGCGCACCGCCTGGGAGACGATCATGCCGAGGGTGGTGGCGTCGAAGCCCGCGTCCGCCGCCCGGTCGTTCGGCCGCACCGAGATCCGGGGCACCGACTGCGACAGGTCGCTCCGCACGTCGGTGACGTCCTTCAGCTCCGCGACCGCCTTCGTGACCTGCTCGGACGCCTTCTTCAGGACCTCCGGGTCACCGGCCTTGACGACCACGCTCAGGTCCTGGTTGCCGAAGCCGTCCCCGGCCGCGATGGAGGTGTCGCCGATGCCGTCCAACGTGCCGAGCCCCGCGTCGATGGCGTCGCGGGTCTTCTCGTACGAGGCGGAGTCCTCCAGGGTCACCTGGAAGGACGCCTGGTTGGCGCCGGTGCCGCCGCCGAAGGCCGCCATGAAGCCGGAGGAGCCGACGGTCACCTGGTAGTCCTTGACGCCCTCGGCGTCGGCGAGGACCTTCTCGACCTTCTTCGCGGCCTCGTCGGACGCGGCCAGGCTGGTGCCGGGCGCCAGCTTCTGCTTGACGGTGAGGACCCGCTGCTCGCCCTGGTCGAAGAAGTTGGTCTTCAGCAGCGGCGCCATGCCGAAGGTGCCGACGAGCACCACCAGGGCGATGGCCACGCTGGTGAGACGGCGACGGGTCGCGAACCGCAGCACCGGCACGTACACGCGCTGCAGCCGGCTCCGGCTCTCCTTCTCCTCGGCCAGCCTGCGGGCCTCCTCCGGGTCCTCGGAGGTGCCCTTGGGGGCGCGCAGGAACCAGTACGAGAGGACCGGGACCACCGTCAGCGAGACCAGCAGCGACGCGAGGAGCGCGGCGGTGACGGTCAGCGAGAAGGAGCCGAAGAGCTCGCCGATCATGCCGCCGACCAGGCCGATCGGCAGGAAGACGGCGACGGTGGTGAGCGTCGAGGAGGTGACCGCGCCGGCCACCTCCCGGACCGCGGTGAGGATGGCGGCCTGCCGCTCCTCGCCGTAGCCCAGGTGCCGCTTGATGTTCTCCAGGACCACGATCGAGTCGTCGACGACCCGGCCGATCGCGATCGTCAGCGCGCCGAGGGTCAGCACGTTCAGGGACAGGTCGCGGGTCCACAGCACGATCAGGGCGAGGACCACCGACAGCGGGATGGACACCGCCGTGACCAGGGTGGAGCGCAGCGAGGCGAGGAAGACCAGGATGACGAGGACGGCCATGACGAGGCCGAGCGCGCCCTCGGTGGTGAGGCCGGAGATCGACTTGGCGACGGCCGGGCCCTGGTCGGAGACGACGGTCAGCTCGGCGCCGGCGCCGAGGTCCCGGCGCAGCTCCGGCAGCTTGTCCCGGACGGCGTCGGAGATGGCGACGGCGCTGCCGTCCTTGTCCATGGTGGCCATGACGGCGAGGCTGGGCCGGCCGTTGGTACGGGTCAGGGAGTCCCGGCTCGACTCCTCCTGCTTCACGGTGGCGACGTCGCCGAGGCGGACCGCCCTGCCCTTCTCGGGCTTGATGCGCAGGTCCTCGATCTGCTGGAGCGAGGTGTAGCCGCCGCCGACCTGGACGGTGCGGCTCTTGCCGTCCTCGGAGAACGCGCCGGCGGGCAGGGTGCCGCCGCCGTTCCTGAGGGCCTCGGCGAGCTTCATGGGGGTCAGGCCGGCCGCGGCGAGCCTGCGGTCGTCGGGCGTGACCGAGACCTGGAGGTCCTGCACGCCGTCGACGGTGACCTGGGCGACGCCGTCGATGTCCTCCAGGGCCGGGACGACGGTCCGCTCCAGCAGGTCCGCCAGGGCCTGCTGGTCCCTGTCGGAGGTGGCGGCGAGGACGACGGTGGGGATGTCGTCGGTGGAGCCGGCGACGACCTGCGGGTCGACCGTGTCGGGCAGCGTGGCCCGGGCCCGGTTGACCGCCTGCTGGACGTCGGCGACGAGCTGCTCGGTCCCCTCGTCCCCGTAGTCGAAGCTCGCCATGATGACGGCGCTGCCCTCGGAGGCGGTCGACGTGATGCCCTCGATGCCGTCGACGGCCTTGAGGTTGTTCTCCAGCGGCTGGACGACCTGCTTCTCGACCACGTCGGGCGAGGCGCCCTGGTACGGGGCGATGATCGAGACCATCGGAAGCTCGATCGACGGGAAGAGCTGCTGCTTGAGCTGCGGTATCGCGATCGCTCCGAAGAGGAGCGCGACGAGGGACATCAGCCCGATCAGGGCCCGTTGCGCGAGGCTGAATCTGGACAGCCAGGACATGGGGACTCGTTTCTGTGGCGTACTCGGCAGGCGGGCGACCGGGCGGGCGCGAAGAGCCCCTGAGGGTGCCCGCCTTCACGATCAGCCATGGAGGCGGCCGGTTCCTCGGCCCCCGGACCCAATTCCTTATGCCGCGCATACCGCGTCTGGAGTACGCCGGGCCCCCGCCTCACTCCACCCTTGGGCGTACCAGCCCCGACTCGTAGGCCGTGACGACCAGTTGGGCCCGGTCCCGGGCGCCCAGCTTGGCCATGGTCCGGTTCACGTGCGTCTTGACGGTCAGCGGGCTCACGTCGAGCCGCTCGGCGATCTCGTCGTTGGACAGGCCGCCCGCCACGAGCACCAGGACCTCCCGCTCGCGGGCGGTGAGCGCTCCGAGCCGCTCCCCGTACGAGGCGGCCGTGGCCCGCTCCGGGTCGGCGCCGCCGCCCTGCGCGAGGAAGGTGGCGATCAGGCCCTTGGTGGCCGCCGGGGACAGCAGCGCCTCGCCCGCGTGCGCGATGCGGATGGCGCCGAGCAGCTCCTCGGGCTCGGCGCCCTTGCCGAGGAAGCCGGAGGCACCGGCGCGCAGCGACTGCACCACGTACTCGTCGACCTCGAAGGTGGTCAGCATGACGATCCGTACGGCGGACAGCTCCGGATCGGCGGTGATCATGCGGGTCGCGGCGAGGCCGTCGGTGCCGGGCATCCGGATGTCCATCAGGACCACGTCCGCCTTCGTCTCCCGGGCCCGGGCCACCGCCTCGGCCCCGTCGGCGGCCTCCGCGACGACCTCCATGTCCGGCTCGGAGTCCACCAGCACCCTGAAGGCGCTGCGGAGCAGGGCCTGATCGTCGGCGAGCAGCACCCGGATGGGCGGTGTCGCCCCGGTTCCCGTCATTCCTCGTCCTCCCCCGTGCGGCCGGTCACGGGCAGTATCGCCTGCACCCGGAAGCCGCCGCCGTAGCGGGGTTCGGCGGTCAGCGTGCCGCCGAGCGCCGTCACCCGTTCGCGCATCCCGATCAGTCCGTGACCGCCGCCGTCGTCCGCCGGGGCCGGCTGCGCCGGGCCGTCGTCGAGGACGGTGATCTCGACCGTGCGGCCGACCCGCAGCACGCTGACCTCGGCCCGGGCGTCCGGTCCGGCGTGCTTGCGCACATTGGTCAGCGCCTCCTGGATGATCCGGTACGCGGCGAGGTCGACGGCGGCCGGCAGGGCGGTGCCGCCGTCGGTGCGGGTCAGCTCGACCGGCAGACCGGCGTTGCGGAAGGTGGCCAGCAGGTCGTCGAGGACGGCCAGGCCCGACACCGGCTCCGTCGGCGCCTCCGGATCGCCCGACTGGCGCAGCAGGCCCACGGTGGCGCGCAGCTCGTCCAGGGCCGAGCGGGAGGCGGTACGGACGTGCGCGAGGGCCTCCTTCGCCTGGTCGGGGCGCTTGTCCATGACGTGCGCGGCCACTCCGGCCTGCACGTTGACCAGGGCGATGTGGTGGGCGACGACGTCATGGAGGTCGCGGGCGATCCGCAGCCGCTCCTCGGCGACCCGCCGCCGGGCCTCCTCCTCGCGGGTCTGTTCCGCGCGCTCGGCCCGCTCCCGGATGGCGTCGACGAACGCCCGGCGGCTGCGCACCGCGTCGCCGGCCGCCGCGGCCATGCCCGTCCAGGCGAAGACGCCCAGGTTCTCCTGCGCGTACCAGGGGGTGGGGCCGAAGACCATGGCGGCGCAGGTCAGCACGCCCATGGTGGCGATGCCGAGCCGCCAGGTGGTGGGCCGGTCGGTGCGGGAGGCGACGGTGTAGAGGGCGATGACGGCGCTCATCGCGACCGGCGCGGGCCGCTCCTCGCCGACCAGGCCGAACAGGGACACCGTGACGGTCACGGCGAGCACCGGGATCGGGCAGCGGCGGCGGAACACCAGGGCGAGGGCCCCGAGCAGCATGAGCACGACACCGGTGACGGTGGGGGCGCGGTCGCCGAAGGTGGGGCCGTTGGGGCTGCCGTGCGGGTCCGCGAAGGAGCCGGTGATCATGCAGGCGAGCACGACGAACGCGAGACCCGCGTCGAAGGCGAGCCGGTGGTTCCGCAGCCAGTGGCGGGTACGGGCGAGGGCGGCGCCGGTGGTCGTCACACCAGGGAACGGTACGGGGTTCGGGAGACGGCGCCGCCCCGCCTCCCGGGCGGGGGGCGGGGCGGGGGGAGCCGGAGCAGGGCGTCAGCCCGGGATCAGACCGTCGTCGGTGAGCATCTCGCGGACCTCGTCGAGGCTCGCGTCAGGGGCGGGCAGGATCAGTTCGGAAGGCTCCAGGGCCTCGTCCGGGAGCGGTTCGCCCAGCAGGCGGACCTTGTCGAGCAGGGCGTGCAGCGTGCGGCGGAAGCCCGCCTCGTCGCCGCCGTCCATCTCCCCCAGGAGCTCTTCGTCGAGCACGTTGAGCTCGGCGAAGTGGCTGTCGGCCAGCTTCCACTGGCCCTCCCCCATGATCCGTACGATCATGACGCGTCCTTGACTGGTCGGCTACCGCTGGTCGGGGTCGGCTACTGCTTGTCGAAGCGGGGCTGGGACTGCTGCTGGTTCTGGCCCTGATTCTGGCCGGAGCCGCCCTCCAGGGCCTGCTGCTGCGCGGACGGGCCGCCCGCGAGCTCCGCCTTCATCCGCTGGAGCTCCAGCTCCACGTCCGTACCGCCGGACAGCCGGTCGAGCTCGGCCTGGATGTCGTCCTTCGCCAGGCCCGACTGGTCGTCCAGCGCGCCCGAGGCGAGCAGCTCGTCGATCGCGCCGGCCCGCGCCTGGAGCTGGGCGGTCTTGTCCTCGGCCCGCTGGATCGCCAGACCGACGTCGCTCATCTCCTCGGAGATGCCGGAGAACGACTCGGCGATCCGGGTCTGCGCCTGCGCCGCCGTGTAGGTCGCCTTGATCGTCTCCTTCTTCGTGCGGAAGGCGTCGACCTTGGCCTGGAGGCGCTGCGCCGCGAGGGTGAGCTTCTCCTCCTCGCCCTGCAGGGTCTGGTGCTGCACCTCCAGGTCGCTGACCTGCTGCTGCAGCGCCGCCCGCCGGGACAGCGCCTCGCGGGCCAGGTCCTCGCGGCCGAGCGCCAGCGCCTTGCGGCCCTGGTCCTCCAGCTTGGCGGACTGGCTCTGGAGCTGGTTCAACTGCAGTTCGAGGCGCTTGCGGGAGGTCGCCACGTCGGCGACACCCCGGCGCACCTTCTGCAGGAGCTCCAACTGCTTCTGGTAGGAGTAATCGAGGGTCTCGCGCGGATCCTCGGCCCGGTCGAGGGCCTTGTTTGCCTTCGCGCGGAAGATCATCCCCATACGCTTCATGACACCGCTCATGGGCTTCGCGCGCCCCCTTCTGACGGACTCGGCTCCAGCACTCCAACATGAACCACAGTACGGTTCCCAACTCCATTACCGCACTGTTCGGGGCCCGATGTGCTCCTCCCCAAGGACGAGTGACGATCACGGACCCTCCGGCCCAGGGAGTAGACGGACCCCGGGGTCGTACCGGGTCAGACGCAGGGTGTGAGCGGATCGTTCCCGCAGACGCTGGGGTCCATGCCCGGCAGCACGTACGCTTGGCCTTGTGTTCCGTAGCCGTTCGAAGGATGAGAAGGCCCCCACCGAGAAGGTGACGGCGGACCTCTCCAAGCAGCCCCGCGACCCCGAGGCCCCCAAGGGCCGCCCGACACCCAAGAGGAGCGAGGCACAGACCCAGCGCCGGCGTGCGCAGACCGCACCGCTGGACCGCAAGGAGGCCATGAAGCGCCAGCGGGAGGCCCGCCGTATGGACCTCGCCCGCCAGCGCGAGGCCCTGGCCAGCGGTGACGAGCGTTATCTGCCGGCCCGCGACAAGGGCCCGGTGCGGCGCTTCGTCCGCGACTTCGTCGACTCCCGCTTCGCCGTGGCCGAGTTCTTCCTGCCGATGGCCGTGGTGATCCTCGTGCTGTCGCTGTTCGGCAACGCCAACCCTTCCCTGCAGAACATCTCGCTGCTGCTCTGGGCCGGTGTGATCGTCATGATCGTCATCGACTCGATCGGGCTGAGCATCCGGCTGCGCAAGCAGCTCAACGAGCGGTTCCCGAACGAGCCCAAGCGCGGCGCCGTCGCGTACGGCCTGATGCGCACGCTCCAGATGCGCCGACTGCGGCTGCCCAAGCCGCAGGTCAAGCGCGGAGAGCGGCCCTGAGCGCCGACTCCGGTCCGGGCGAGGCGCTGCCCGTGGTCGGCCACTGGCCGGTCGTTCCCGGTGGGCTGCGTGACACCGTCCGCCAGGAACTGATCGCCCGCCAGCTCGACGAGCAGATAGCCGGCCGCTACCCCGTGGGGCAGCGGCTGCGCATCCTCGACGTCGGCATGGGGCAGGGCACCCAGGCCCTGCGCCTCGCCCGCGCCGGACACACCGTGACCGGCATGGAGGCCGACCCGGAGCTGCTCAAGGCCGCCCGCGACTCGCTGGCGACCGAACCGGCCGGCATCCGCGAGCGGGTCCGGCTGATCGAGGGCGACGGACGCGAGACCGGGGTGCACTTCCTGCCCGGCAGCTTCGACATCGTCCTCTGCCACGGCGTGCTCATGTACGCCGACGAGCCCGACGCCCTGCTCGCCGGTCTGGCCCGCATGCTCGCCCCGGGCGGCCTGTTGTCCCTGGTGGTACGGAACGCCGAGGCCCTCGCCATGCGGCCGGGTCTCGCCGGGGACTGGGTGGGCGCGCTCGCCGGCTTCGACTCCGACGTGTACGAGGACGGCGCCGGCGTGAAGGTCCGGGCCGACCGGCTCGACACGCTCACCTCCACCCTGGCCGGGATCGCGGCGCCGCTGCACGCCTGGTACGGGGTGCGGGTCTTCACCGACACGATCCCCGGCGACCTCGGCCTCCCGGCCGCCGACGAGCTCGAACGGCTGCTGGCCGCCGAGGACCGGGCCGGGCGGACCGACCCGTACCGGCGGATCGCCGGGCTGCTGCACCTGTGCGGGGTACGGGGCTGAGCGGGCGGGCCTGACGGGCCGGGGGTGCGGGGCGTGCGGGCCGGAGCCTCGCGCGGCCCGGGCCCCCTGTTCGGGTGCCTTGCCGAGGCGCGCCGGGCGGGCGGCACGGAGACTGCGGACATGAGACGCCTCCTGCTCCCCCTCGCCGCCGGAGCCTGTGCCGTCACCCTGGCCGGCGGCTGCTCCCCGGCTCCGGTGCCCCGCGCCGAGCGGTCCACCCAGGCCGCGGCCCCGCTCGTCTCCAACGAGCTCCAGGACGACTACCAGGCCGTGATCAGGGACGTCCTGCCGTCGGTCGTCCAGATCGACGCGTCGGAGAGCCTGGGCTCCGGGGTCGTCTACGACGGCAAGGGGCACATCGTCACCAACGCGCACGTCGTCGGCCGGGAGAGGTCCTTCAAGGTCACCGCGGCGACCGGCGGCCAACCCATCACGGCACGGCTCGTCGCCGCCTATCCCGAGCAGGACCTCGCCGTGATCCGGCTCGACGACGTGCCGCAGGGGCTGAAGGCGGCGCGGTTCGGGGACTCGGGCAAGGTCGACATGGGGCAGATCGTCCTGGCGATGGGCTCGCCGCTCGGCCTGTCCGGCAGCGTCACCCAGGGCATCGTCTCCGCGACCGGCCGCACGGTCAGCGAGGGCCGCCGGGGCGGCGGCACCGGCGCGACGATCGCCAACATGATCCAGACCTCCGCCGCGATCAACCCCGGCAACAGCGGGGGCGCGCTGGTGAACCTGGACGGCGAGGTCATCGGCATCCCGACCCTCGCGGCGACGGACCCGGAGCTGGGCGGCGGCTCGGCGCCGGGGATCGGCTTCGCGATCCCCGCGTCGATGGTGCGGACCGTGGCCGACCAGATCATCAGGACGGGCAAGGTGACGGACTCGGGCCGGGCCGCGCTCAACATCACCGGGCGCACGGTCCTGGACGACGACTACCGGCCGGCCGGGGTCGCGATCGTCGAGGCGACGGCGGGCGGGGCGGCCGCGAAGGCGGGGCTGCGGGCGGGGGACGTCATCACCCGCGTGGGCGACGAGCCCATCACGACGATCACCTCGCTCGCGGAGGCGCTGGCCGCGCGGAAGCCGGGCGACAAGGTGACGGTGGTCTTCACACGCGGGGCGCGGGAGAACAGGGCCGAGGTGACGCTCGGCGAGATCTAGGGGGTGGGTGGGTGTGCGGGGGGCCGGGGGGCCGGGGGCTCGGGGGGCGGCGCGTGGTGCGCGAGGGCCCGGGGGCCCGGGGGCGGGCGGTACGCAGACGCCGGACGCCCGGGGCGAGTGGCGCGCGGGCACCGAGGCCCAGGGGCAGGTGGTCCGCAGGCGCCGGGGCCGGGGCAGGTGGTCCGCAGGCGACGGACGCCCGGGGCGAGTGGTGCGAGGGCCCGGGGCGGGTGGTGTGCGGGGGCCGGGTCGGCCCCCGCTTTCGTGTGGCCGCCGGGCGTTCTAGCCCTCCGCGTCGAGCGGCATCGGGCCGTAGACCTTCGTGCCGTCCTCGGAGAGGGTCACCTGGTCGGCGCCGCCGTCCAGGAGGTCGCGCCAGTGCTCACCGATCCAGGATTCCGCGTCGCCCTGGGTGGTGAACTCCTCGGGCGTCACCGACGGGGTGACCTCGGTGCCGTCGGACTTCTCGAACCGCCACGTCCATGCCATGTCCGCCTCCGGATGATCGGTTTCCTGCCCGCAGCGTAGCCGGGCGCGCACCCCTCGCGGTGACGCGGGAGGATCTGAGCGTGGAACTGACACTGCTCGGCACCGGCGCACCCCTCGGACTCCCCCGCCCCGGCTGCCCCTGCGCCGTGTGCGCGCTGTCCCGTGGGGAGCGGGCGCGGGCCGCGACCTCGCTGCTCGTGGACGGAGCCCTGCTGCTCGATCTGACGCCGGGCGCCGCGCTGGCGGCGGCCCGGTCGGGGCATTCGCTGGTCGGGGTGCGGCAGGTGCTGCTGACGCATCCGCACGACGGTCCCGCCGTGGAGGTGCCGGCGGGGCTGCCGGCGGCCGGGCGGGTGCCGGACGGGCGGGAGCTGACGCTGATCAGCGGGCACACGGTGCGGGCCGTGCCGATGGACGCGCCGGGCACGGGGTACGAGGTGACCTCGGCGGACGGGGAGCGGCTGCTGTATCTGCCGCCGGGCGGCGCTCCGGCGGGCCTGGAGGACGGCCGTACCCCGTACGACATGGTCGTGGCGGACGTGACGGGTCGGCCGGACGCTCTGGCCCGGCTGCGGGCGAGCGGGGCCGTGGGGGCGAGTACGGACGTGGTGGCGGTGCACCTGGACCATGACACCCCGACGGGCGCCGAGCTGGACCGGCGGCTCGCGGCGGCGGGCGCGCGGGCGGTGCCGGACGGGACGACGCTGTACGTCGGCGAGTACCACGCCGTACCGGAGGTGCCGCGGCGGACGCTGGTGACGGGCGGGGCCAGGTCGGGCAAGTCGGTGGAGGCCGAGCGGCGTCTGGAGACCTTCCCCGAAGTGCTGTACGTGGCGACGGGCGGCACGCGGGAGGGCGATCAGGAGTGGGCGCGGCGGGTGAGCCTGCACCGGGAGCGCAGGCCCGGGTCGTGGCGGACGGCGGAGACCTGCGACCTCGTACCGCTGCTGCGGGAGGACGGGTGCGCGCTGCTGATCGACTGCCTGTCGCTGTGGCTGACCGACGCCATGGACCGGGTCGGCGCCTGGGACGACGAGCGGTGGGCGGCCGGCGGCCGGGAGGAGCTGGCCGCCCGGATCGCGGAGCTGGTGACGGCGGTGCGGGAGACGAGCCGCACGGTGGTCACGGTGACGAACGAGGTGGGATCCGGGGTGGTCCCGTCGACGGCGGCGGGGCGGCGCTTCCGGGACGAGCTGGGGCGGCTGAACGCGGCCTTCGGGGACGAGTGCGAGCAGGTGGTGCTCGTGGTGGCCGGGCAGGCGCTGGTGCTGCGCGGGTAGGGTGCGAGCCCCATGACTGTTTGACTCCGTAGGTGGAATCCATCGTGAACCTCGACGACTTCTCCGATCTGATCGAGCGCCCGGACGGGGGGATACGGCGCGACGCCGAGGAGCGCCGGACTCGGCTGGCCGTCCGGCCCGGTGCGCTCGGGCGGCTCGACGAGCTGGGCGAGTGGCTGGCGGCGGCGCAGGGCCGGGTGCCGGTGCGGCCGGTGGAGCAGCCGAAGGTGGTGCTGTTCGCGGGCGACCACGGGGTGGCCTCGCTGGACGTGTCCGGGCGGGCCGCGGGCGGTGCGTACGAGCTGGTGCGCGCGGTGCTCGACGGGGCGAGCCCGGTGGCGGTGCTCGCGCGGGCGCAGCAGGTGCCGGTGCGGGTGGTGGACGCGGGTCTGGACTGCGATCCGGAGCTGTTGCCCGCGGAGGTGACGCGGCGTCGGGTGCGGCGCGGTTCGGGGCGGATCGACGTCGAGGACGCGCTGACGGCGGAGGAGACGCGGGCGGCTCTGGAGCTCGGCGTCGCGGTCGCCGACGAGGAGGCCGACGCGGGGACCGATCTCGTGGTCCTCGGGGACGTCAGTGTGGGGGGTACGACGCCGGCGTCGACGCTGATCGCGGCGCTGTGCGGGACGGACGCCTCGGTGGTGACCGGCCGGGGCGGCGCCGGGATCGACGACCTGGCCTGGATGCGCAAGTGCGCGGCGATCCGGGACGCGCTGCGGCGGGCCCGGCCGGTGCTCGGTGACCAGGTGGAGCTGCTCGCGGCGGTGGGCGGCGCGGACCTGGCGGCGATGACCGGGTTCCTGCTGCAGTGCTCGGTGCGGCGGACGCCGGTGATCCTCGACGGTGTGGTGGGCGCGGCCTGCGCGCTGGTGGCGCAGCGGGCGGCGTTCCGGGCGCCGGACTGGTGGCTGGCGGGTCAGGTGAGCGGGGAGCCGGCGCAGGCGAAGGCGCTGGACCGGATGGCGCTCAACCCTCTGCTCGACCACGGCGTCACTGTGGGCGAGGGAACCGGGGCGTTGCTCGCGCTTCCGCTCGTCCGAGCCGCCGCCGCGCTGGCGGCGGAGCTGCCGGAAGTGACCATTCCGGACGCTGTGGCGGCCGAGGAGAGCTGAGCCGGAGGACCAGGGCACCGGGTGCGACGCGCGAGCGCGCGCATCCGGCGCCCGGCCATGCGAAGCGATGCCCCATATGATCGCTTTTCATGGGAGAGGTCCGTTTGTCCACCGAAGGAGCGCCCCAGGGCACGGTCCGTTCACGGCGCAGCGCCGCGTTCGCCGTCTGGTATCTGCGGGCCGTCACGTTCGTCAACTTCCTGAGCGCCGTCTGGGTCTCCTTCGGCCAGGACCTGCGCCGGCACAACGAGGACGACTACTTCACCCCGTATCTGCTGACCGCCGGCTTCGCCTCCGGCGTCTTCACGCTCTTCCTCGCGATCACCATGCGCCGCCGCAAGCGGGCCGCGTGGATCCTCAACGTGGTGCTCTGCGGGCTCTTCCTGCTGCTGTTCACGCTGGTGATGTTCTTCCCCGAGATCCGGCGGCACGCGCAGAACTGGATCTCCCTGGTCCTGACGGCCGCCTTCTTCCTCGCGCTGTTGCTCGGACGCAAGGAGTTCTACGCCAAGGGCGACCGCTCCAACCCGCTGCTGGCGGCGGTGGTCGCGGCCGGCGGGCTGCTCGTCACCTCCCTGCTGGCCGCCGCGCTGGTCACGGCCACCAACACCGCGACCGGGCCCTCCACCTTCCTGGAGCGCTGGCGGTACGGGGTGATGCGCCTGGTCACGCTGGCCGCCGACGACAGCCGCTTCGCCGGGATCGCCACACCCGGCTGGGTCGACGTCGTCATCAACGTCATGTCCACCGTGCTGCTCTTCGCGGTGCTCTTCGCCGCCTTCCGCTCCCGGCGGGCCGTCGACCCGCTCACCGAGGAGGACGAGGACCGGCTGCGGGCGCTGCTCGACAAGCACGGCGAGCGGGACTCGCTGGGCTACTTCGCGCTGCGCCGCGAGAAGAGCGTGGTGTGGTCGCCGAGCGAGAAGGCGGCCGTCGCCTACCGGGTGGTGGGCGGGGTGTCGCTGGCCTCCGGCGACCCGATCGGCGACCCGGAGGCATGGCCCGGCGCCATCGAGCCGTGGCTGGCCCAGGCCCGCGAGCACGGCTGGATCCCGGCGGTGATGGGGGCGAGCGAGGAGGCCGGCACCATCTACGCCCGGCACGGGCTCGACGCGCTGGAGCTGGGGGACGAGGCCATCGTGGAGACCGCCGAGTTCACCCTCGACGGGCGGGCCATGCGCACGGTCCGGCAGGCTTACAACCGGGTCGGGCGGGCCGGCTACGAGGTCCGCATCCGGCGGCACGAGGACATCCCCGCCGACGAGATGGACGAGCTGCTGCGCAAGGCCGACGACTGGCGCGACGGGGCCACCGAGCGCGGCTTCTCCATGGCGCTCGGACGGCTCGGCGACCCCCGCGACGGCCGGTGCGTGATGCTGGAGTGCACCGACGGCCAAGGGGAGCTGCGGGCGCTGCTGTCCTTCGTGCCGTGGGGGCCGAAGGGGCTGTCGCTGGACCTGATGCGGCGTGACCGGGACTCCGAGAACGGCCTGATGGAGTTCATGGTCATCGAGCTGTTGCAGCGGGCGAAGGAGATCGGGATCACTCAGGTCTCGCTGAACTTCGCGATGTTCCGGTCCGTCTTCGAACGCGGCTCGAAGCTCGGGGCGGGACCCGTGCTGCGCCTGTGGCGTTCGCTGCTCGGCTTCTTCTCCCGCTGGTGGCAGATCGAGTCGCTGTACCGCGCCAACGCCAAGTACCGACCGATCTGGGAGCCCCGATTCATGCTCTTCGAGAAGAGCGCCGACCTGCTGCGGATCGGCCTCGCGGCGGGGCGCGCCGAGGGCTTCCTGGAGGCTCCGGGGCTGCCCAAGTGGCTGCACCGCAAGCACCTGGAGGGCCGGCGGTGAGCCCCTCGCTCAGAGGTTTCGCCCGGCGCGAGTGGGGCCCGCTGTTCGGGACCGTACGGGCGGCGCTGGTGGCCAGGGGGTGGCGGGCGGTCCCGATGACACTGGCCGCCGTGTGCCTCACCTCGCTGTTCCAGTTGGTGCAGAACCAGGACTGGGGCTACCAGCCGGTGCAGGACATCGGCTCGGTGCGGGCCGAGGACCCGCTGTGGCTCGCCCTGCTGCGTACCCCGCTGTCGCTGTTCGTGCCGGCGCTCGACCTGCCGGTGTGGGGGGCGCTCGCGCAGATCCTGCTGGTCTTCGGGATCGCCGAGATCTGCCTGGGCCGGTGGCGGACGCTGGC
Source organism: Streptomyces sp. NPDC006339 (assembly GCF_040612775.1). Taxonomy (NCBI): domain Bacteria; kingdom Bacillati; phylum Actinomycetota; class Actinomycetes; order Kitasatosporales; family Streptomycetaceae; genus Streptomyces; species Streptomyces sp. NPDC006339. The sequence goes on along the minus strand of NZ_JBEXQW010000058.1, from coordinate 6,361 downwards.
GCTCGCGTACGCGGCGACGCTCGCCGGCACGCTGTACGCCCGGGTCGGCATCGCCCTCGGGCCCGACGGCCCGCTGGGGCTGCCCGCCTCCGACCGGCTGGTGGTGGACACCGGCCCCTCGGCGGCGGTGGTCGGCCTCGCCGTATACGTGTGCCGGCGCTACCGGGCCTGGTGGACCGGGGGCCTGGTGATCGTGGCGATGGTCGTCGAGGTGATGGTCAAGAACAACCTGGCCGGCAAGGAGCACCTCGCCGCGATCGCGGCCGTGCTGGTGATCGTCGCCGTCCGGGAGTGGTGGGGGCGGCGTCAGCGCGGTGGCGTGGGGCCTCGGCCGGAGGCCCGCTCCTGGAAGCCGCCGATCAGGTCCTGAACCTTCCGGCGCACCCGGCTCCAGCGGCGGTCGTGCCGGTGGGCGCGGACCTCGGCGCGGGCCCGCGCCCGGTGGCGCCGGGCGTAGAGGTGCCGGGACCACCAGGAGCCGGGGCGGGCGAGCCGTACCGCGCCGACGATCGCGACGAAGGGGATCAGGGTGCCGATCACGGCCATCCGGAACTTGCCCTTCACCGCCGTGACGAGGACGAGCAGGAAGTTCAGGGCCAGGGTCAGCAGGAAGGAGGCCCGGTCCTGCCGCTCGTCGGCCGTCATGTCGTCCACGCCGAGCGGGGAGAAGCCGGCGAGGGCGAGCAGGACGAGCGCCGCGGTGAGGACGACGACCTCGACGCTCTTGCGGCCGTCCTCGGACCAGTAGACGTCGTCGAGGTGGAGGATCAGCGCGAACTCGTCGAGCACGAGCCCGGCGCCGATCCCGAAGACCACGGCGAAGACGGCCGAGCCGACGCCGTGCCGGCCGCTGGCGACCGCCCCGAAGCCGCCGAGGACCGTGAGGACCACCCCGGGCACCACGTGGTGGATGTGCAGTCCGCCCGAGGAGACGTTGCGGAAGGGGCCCTTGCCGGCCCGGATGAGCCGGGTGACGGTCCGGGTGGCCAGGAAGGTCAGGAGGAAGGAGGCCAGGGCCAGGAACAGCGGGAGCTTCCCGGGTTCGACGATGTTGCGCGAGAACCAGTGACCCATGCCACCCTCTGCCGGTTGGTCAGTTTCGTGCCAGTATGGCCGATTTGATGGTCGGGGTGGGGCACTACCCTTCCGCGGATGGACGGCCTGCGTTTCGCCTTCGGCACCCTCACGGTGCTCCCCGCCCGCGTCACCCGCTGGGACCGCGACGCGGCACGCGCCGGGATGCTCTGCGCCCCGCTCGCGGGCCTGGTCGTCGGCCTCGCCGCGGCGGGGGTCGGCGGCGGATTCCTGCTGCTCGGCTCGGGCCCGCTGCTCGCCGCCGTCCTCACCGTCGCCGTCCCGGCCCTGCTGACCCGCGGGCTGCACCTCGACGGCCTCGCCGACACCGCCGACGGCCTCGGCAGCGCGAAGCCCGCCGAGGACGCCCTGCGCATCATGAAGCAGTCCGACATCGGCCCCTTCGGCGTGATCACGGTGCTCCTCGCCCTGCTCGCCCAGGTGGCCGCGCTGCACGAGCTCTACGGGCGGGGCTGGGCGCACGGGGCGGTCGCCGCCGCCCTCGCCGCGACGCTCGCCCGCCTCGCCCTCACCCACGCCTCCCGCCACGGCGTCCCGCCCGCCCGCCCCGACGGCCTCGGCGCCCTCGTCGCCGCCACCGTCCCCACCCGCGCGGCCGCCCTCGCGACCGGGGCGGTCCTCCTGCTGTGCGCCGCGTCCGGCGCCCTGTTCTCCCCGTACGACGCCGTCCGCACCCTGCTCGCCTCGGCGGCCGCGCTCGGCGCGGCGGAACTCCTGCTGCGGCGGTGCGTGCGGCGCTTCGGCGGGGTCACCGGAGACGTCTTCGGCGCGGCGGAGGAAACGGCACTGACGGTGGCCCTGGTGGCGCTGACGCTGGGCTGAACCGACGGCGTCCGGTTTGCGACGCAACCATCCGCCACCCCGCGCGGTCATGTGAACATGATCAGACGCCTTGCCCGCACCGGCGCGATACTCGGCGCCGCGTCCCTCCTCCTGACCGCCTGCTCCGGGGGCGGCTCCCCCGCCCCGAAGGCGGCGCCGGCGAAGCACCCGGTGTTCGACGGGAGGCTGGACCGGCAGTTGCTGCTCGCCGTGCGCGAGACCCGGAAGGCGGGCGACGCGAGCTTCACGCAGAAGCTGACGTTCACCTCGGGGAAGTCCGCCTCGGGCAAGGGCGACGTCGTCCGGACGACGAGCGGGCGCCTGGACTTCGCCGGCGGGCGGGGACAGGCCGACGTGGCGTGGACGACTCCGGCGGGACTCCCCGAGCCGACCCGGACCGTCCTGGTGGGCCAGACCGCCGCACGCACGCCCGGCGCCCCCTCCGCCGCGTACCTGGTCGACGGTCAGCGGATCCACTACCGGGCCGACTCCTCCTCCTACTGGATCCGCTACACCACCGCCGACACCACCCAACAGGGCCCGAACGGCCCGCTGGAGCACCTCCGGGGCACCGAGGCACCCGTCGGCGGCACCCTCCTGGAGGGCATCGGCAGCGCCGAGGCGAGCGCGCGGAGCGACGGCCCCGACGGCCGCACCTACCGGGCCGGGCTGCCGTTTCCCGTTCTGCGGATCCTGTTCCCCGACGACCTGGGACGGCATCTGGCGGTGACGCTGGGCACCAGCGTCACGCAGGAGCCGGTTCCGCTCACCGTGACCACGGACCGGCAGGGCCGGATCACCCGCGCCCGGGCCGATCTCACCCGTCTCCTCCGGAAGGACGGCCCCTTCGCCGGCTTCACCGGGCTGACCATGGAACTGACCCTCCGCGGGCACGGCACGTCGGCGACGACGGCCTCCCCCACCGGCGACGTCCGCACGGCCTCGAAGGACGTCCTGCCCCTGCGCGACGTGAAGGACGGGGGCTGCGTCGACTTCGACAACGGTCAGCGGCTCGCGCACATCGTGGTGCGCGTCTCCTGCTCCGGGCCGCACGACGCCCGCGTGTTCACCCAGATCACGCTGCGCGCCGGCACCACCCGGAAGGACACCCAGGAGCGCGCGGACACCGCGTGCCAGTACGCCCACGACGTCGCCCGGCCCGGCTGGATGCCCAAGGTGGCCCGGATCTGGGCCTGGTGGACCCCGGAGCCCGCGGGCGGGTCCGCCAAGGGCCGGGTGACCTGCTACCTCACCACGAAGCGGGGTGAGTCCTAGCAGCCCAGGCGCCAGGCCCCCAGGTCGTACTGCTTGCGGATCGAGCTGAGGCCGAGGGGGCGGGTCTCGGGGCAGAAGTCCTCCGGGGCGAGCTCGTACTCGGCGTGGAAGACGGCCTTGCCGGCCCGGACGAAGGGGGTCAGGAGTTCGCACTCGTCGTACTGGGCGCACTGTTCGTCGACCGCGAAGTCGAAGTCGTCGAGGAGCTGGGGGATCTGGTCCAGGTCGTTCTTCAGGCCGACGGCGAGGCCGCGGTCGTGGGCGAGGCGGGCGATCAGGCGGTTGTAGCGGAGCTGGTCGGCGGCGGTGAGGGGGAAGCCGGTGTCGTGGGTGTAGCCGTCCATGTTGTCGGGTTCGACGGCGTCGAAGCCCTTGGCGCGGCACATGTCGAGGCGGGCGGCCATCAGGGGGGCGAGGAGGTCGGTGCGGCGGATGTCGAGCCAGCGTTCGCCGGGCCAGCCGTTGCCCTTGCCGAGGAGGGACTTCGGGAAGCGGCCGGCGTCGGGGCGGAAGTCCTCCCAGGCGCCGGTGGACAGATAGCAGATGACCTTGCGGCCCCGGCGGTGCAGGTCGGCGACGGTGGCCGCCGGGTGGTCGAAGCCGTCGATGTCGTAGACGGGGACGTCCACGGACGGGTCCAGGCGGCCGCTGAGCTGCCACTGCCAGGCGAGCCCGGGGCGTGGCTGCCAGCGGGGGGCGGGGCCCCGGTCGTCCGGGGACGGCGCGGTCGTGCAGGCCGCCGCGCACAGCAGCAGGGCCAGGAGCGGGAGGAGGCGTCTCACCGGGCGGGCTCCAGGGTGTGGGGCAGGGTGCCCCAGGGGTGCGCCCCGGTGCCGGGGACCGCGCAGTGGACCGGGGTCGTCGGGCGGGCGTCGGCGGGGGCCGCGTACACCAGGTGGCAGTAGTGGTCGGCGACCGGCAGGTCGAGGCCCCGGTAGGAGTCCCAGGGCCCCTCGAAGGTGACCAGCAGGTCGGCCAGGTCCTCGTAGCCGGGGGCCGGGTGGGCGCCGTGGTTGAGGACCAGGGTGCGCGCCCCGGCGGCCCGCGCGGCGACCGCGAGGCGGCGGTAGTGCGGCAGCGCGCCCGGCTCGGTCGGCACCTGGTCGAGGAAGGCGCCGTCGGCCCCGTACCAGTCGCGGTGCCGGACCAGGTCGGCCACGACCTCGGCGTGCGGGCGGCGGCCGTAGTCGGTGTCCGCGTAGCCGAGCACCCGCACCCCGGCGTCCCGGAGCCGGGCGGCGACCTCGGTGAACGCCGGGTCGGGCGCCTGCCCCGCGCCGCTCGCCGGGTTGAGGACGACGCCGTAGAGGGCCGCGGCCGCCGCGACGACGGCGGCCCAGTCCTCGGGGCGGTCGGCGGGATGCTCGTAGAACGGCACCAGGAGGGAGGGCGAGGGCGGGGTGGTGGGCGGAGGAGTCACGTCGGGCCCCCTAGAAGCGGTGCGCGGTCGGTCGTACCAGCAGGACACACGTCAGCACCCCGAGCAGCGTCGCCGCCGCGCCCGCGGCCACCGGCCCCGCCGCCGGGGCGAGGGCCTGCGTGGCGGCGGCGAGCAGGCAGACCGCGGCCGCCGCGACGACCGCCCCGAATGCCTGGAGCAGCAGCCCCAGCCACAGCACGGCGCCGACGAGCAGCAGCGAGCCGATCCGCGGGGCGGAGACGGGCGCGGCGCCGGGCCACAGCAGCGCGGCGGTGACGGTGAGGGCGAGCAGCACGGCCAGATAGCCGCCGAGGCAGCCGGCGAGCGTGACGGTGACGGCGCGGCGGAACGCGGACGCCGTCGTCAGGAGCCGCAGCCGGGCGAGGGTGGCGCCGCGGAAGCGGTGCAGGAGCCATTCGGCCGGGCCCATGGAGAGGGTCAGGGCGATGACGGCGTCGGTGCCCGCGTACAGCACGAGCAGTCCGCTGCCGAGGCCGAACAGGCCGTACGGGACGGAGGCCGCGAGCGGCGGCCCTCCCCGGCCCCGGACGGGCCGGGCGAGCCCGGGGCGCAGCACCAGCGCCGCGAAGGCGACGGTCGCGGTGAGCGACAGGAGCAGCAGGGCGATCCGCAGTGGCTCGGGCAGGTCGTGGCGGAAGGCGGGGACGGCGCCGGCGAGCGGGAGCAGCGCGCACAGCAGGGCCCGTTCCCGGCCGAGGACGAGGAGGACGGTGGCCGCGGCCAGGTAGAGGGCCTGCCCGGTCCCGAACAGGACGGCGGGCCCCTCCCCCGGCCGAGCGGCGGCGGCCGCGACGGCCGCCCCGGCGAACGCGCCGGCGGGGGCGCCGAGGAGCAGGGCGCGGACGGCGGCGCGGCGGTCGCCCAGACCGAGCCAGGTGTACGCGCGGTGGGCGAGGGCCTGGTTCCACACCCAGCCGGTGACCGCCCCGGCGAACAGCGGGACGGCGCCGGGCGGCAGTCCGTGGCGGCCGGGTCCGGCGGCGAGGAGCGGGGCGCCGAGGACGTAGGCGAGGCCGGGGAGGGCGAAGACGAGGCCCCGCAGGAGGCAGCCGCCGAGGCCGGCGTGCCAGGGCCGCGTGGGCGGTGCCTCGGGGGCTGGGTGGCGGCGCTCGGTCCTGGCGTAGAGGTCCTCGGCGAGGGCGAAGGAGTCGGCGCGGCCGTAGGTGAGGCGGATGTGGTCGTCGGTCATGCCGTCGGATTCGAGGAGCGCGGCTATCTCGTCCGGGTGGACGGCGACGGCGGCGAACGCGTCGAGCCGGTCGGCGAGTTCGTCGAGCGGATCGGCGGCGAGGGCGGCGGGCGTGCCGGCCGTGGGGACGGCGGCCGGGCCGGGAGCCGGGCCGGGAGCCGGGGCGGGGGCGGGGTTGCCGCCGGGAAGCGAGCCCGGGGCGGGAGCCGGGGCGGTGGCGGGGTTGGCGCCGGGAAGCGTGCCCGGGGCGGGGGCGGGGTTGGCGCCGGGAAGCGTGCCCGGGCCGGGAGCCGGGGCGGGGGCAGGGTTGCCGCCGGGAAGCGAGCCCGGGCCGGGAGCCGGGGCGGGGGCGGGGTTGCCGCCGGGAAGCGTGCCCGGGCCGGGAGCCGGGGCCGTGGCGGGGTGGGGGCGGGAGCTGAGCCCGGTGAGCGGGCGCACGTACAACGGGTACAGGTAGACCTCCTCCGGCTGCCAGGCGAGGGCGGGTGACTACGAGGTCGACGAGTTCGGCTACGACGAGGAGCTCACCGACCAGGTCC
>NZ_JBEXQW010000057.1:0-47714 GCF_040612775.1 Streptomyces sp. NPDC006339 | reverse complement strand
CCCACGCCCATCGCCAGGAACGACTCGCCGAGGGCGATCATCAGGATCAGCCCGTGGCGTTCGGCGAAGTGGCCGGGGGAGTTGACCCGCCGCGCGCCGGGGAGGCCGAGGCGCCCGGCGCCGGGACCGGACTCGGATACGAGACGGGGCGGGCCGCCGGCCAGGACGCCGGGCAGCCGGACCAGGGCGGCCACGCCGGAGGGCACTCCGGCACGCCCCTCGGGCACACGTTCCCGCAGCCACCCGGTCCCGTCTCGGGGTGCGCGCACGCCCACGCTGCCACCGGGCTCGGCGTCACCGCGTCCCGGGTCTTCGACGGCCTGCCCGGACCGCAGCGGGCCGCCGTCGCCATGCTGTGCCGGGAGGCACCGCCGGAGGACGGCGGCTGGGACCCGATCGCCCTGCGCCTCGCGCTGGCCGGGATCCTGCGCGCGCTCACCGCCCGGGGCCCCGCGGTGCTCGTCGTCGACGGCGTGCAGCACATCGACCCCGAGAGCGCCGACCTGCTGCGCTTCGCCCTCCACCTGGCGCCGCCGACGCTGCGGGTGATCGCCGTCGAGACGCCCGAGGCATACGCGGCGTACGGCGGGAAGGACCCGCACGACACCCGCCTCTGGGTGCCGTCGGAGGCGGACGTGCTGCTCGTGCCGCCGCTGCACGCCGACGAGATCGCCGAGCTGCTCATCCATCACCGGCTGCCGTCCCGGATGGCCGGCCGCATCCACAAGGCGAGCGGCGGCAATCCGCGGCTCGCGCTGGCCGTGGGCCGTTCGCTGGCCGACGCCCGCACACCGGTGCACCACGCCGAGGCGCTCACGCTGTCCGGGCGGGCCCGGGACCTGGCGCGGCAGTTGCTCGGGGCGGCGCCGCCCGAGGTCCGGGAGACGCTGCTGCTCGCGGCGCTCGCGCTGCGGCCCACCGCGACCCTGGTGCGCCGGGCCGGACGTCCCGACGCGGAGGCGGACCTGGCGGCCGCCGAGCGCGCCGGTCTGGTGTCCCTCGCCGAGGACGGCACGGTCGCCTTCACGGCCGGGCTGCTGCCCTCCACACTGGTGCACGACGCGTGCTGGGCCGAACGCAGCGCCGGGCACGCGGCGTTGGCGCGGGTGGTGGACGATCCGGTGGAGGCGGTCCGGCACCGGGCGCTGGCCACCGACGCGCCGCAGGAGGAGCTGGCCGCCGAGGTCGCCGAGGCGGCGGACCTCGCCCGTCGGCGCGGCAACAGCGCGCTCGCGGCCGAACTGGCCCTGCTGGCGGCCGAGTCGACGCCCGGTTCGCACGCGCAGCGGCGGATCGCCCGGCTGGCGGACGCGGCCGAGGAGGCGGCCCGGGCCGCGCGGGCCGATCTGGCGATGCGGGCGGCGACCGATCTGCTGGCCAGGGACGCGGCGCCCGCCGACCGGGTGCGGGCCCGGCTCGCCGTACTCGACACGGCGGGGCAGGGGTTGACCGGGCTCGACGAGATGTATGTGCACGCCATGGAGGACTCGGAGGGCGACACGGCCCTGCGGGCCGCCGTGCAGTTGCGCCTCGCCGTCAAGTACGTGCTGGCGGACGGTGATCCGGTACGTTCGCGGGCGGCCGCGATGGAGTCGGCCGCGCTCGCCGCGTCGATGGGCGATCCCCGGACGGCCGCCCAGGCCCTGACCGTACAGGCGCGGATGGAGCGGGCGCTCGGTTCGCCGGACGCGGACGCGGTGCTCGCCCAGGCCCGGGCGCTCGAGACGGCGGAGCGGCCGGCCGGCATCCGTAACGCCGCCCAGATCCTGACGATCCGTCACGCGCTGTTCGACGGGCGGCTCGTGGACGCGCGGAACCAGTTGAACGCGCTGCTGCCGCTGGTGCAGCGGCGGGGTTCGGTGGAGGACGCGATCGAGCTGCTGAGCACGCTCGCCGAGATCGAGTCGCGGATCGGGCCGTGCGCGGCGGCCCTGGGGCACGCCGGGCGGTCGCTGGCGATGACCCTGGAGGCCGGGCTGTCCCCCGGGCCCGCCTGGTACGCCCTCGCGCTCGCGGAGACGGCCGGCGGCAGCTTCGCCCGGGCGGCGAGCTACGCCCGGCGCAGCGTGCAGGCGTCGGAGGAGGAGGGCGACCGGGTCTTCCTCTCGCGCAGTCTGTACGCGCTGGGCCGGGTGCAGTTGGTGAACGGTGACGTCGCCGCCGCGCTGGAGACGCTGCGGCGGGTCGAGGCCAACGAGCGGGCGCAGTCGACGGTGGATCCGTCGATGCTGCGCTGGCACGAGGAACTGGCCGAGGCGCTGCTCGCCCACGACGAGGTGGAGGAGGCGCTGGCGGTCCTCGCGGCGGTGCGGCCGGTGGGCGAGCGGCTGGGCCGGACGACGGTGCTGCTGGGCCTGGACCGCGCGTACGCGCTGTGCCAGGCGGCGGAGGGCCGGACGGACGAGGCGGCGGAGCTCCTCGCGGGCACGGCGGCCCGGTTCGCGGAGGCGGAGCTGCCGCTGGAGCAGGGCCGGGCGCTGATGGCGCTGGCCCGGGTGGAGCGGCGCCGGCGGCGGCGCTCGGCGGCGCAGACGGCCCTGCAGTCGGCGGCGGCGGTGTTCGAGCGGGTCGGGGCGGCGCCGTGGCTGGCGCTGGCGACGGAGGCGCCGGCGGGCCCGGCGGGCGAGGGTCCGGTGGGCGAGGAGGCGCTGCCGGCGCTGTCGTCGCTGACGGAGGCGGAGCTGCGGCTTGCCCGGCTGGTGGGTCAGGGTGCCAGCAACCAGGAGGCGGCGGCGAAGCTGTATCTGAGCGTGAAGACGGTCGAGGCGCGGCTGACGCGGATCTACCAGAAGCTGGACGTGCGCTCGCGGGCCCAGTTGGCGACCGCGCTCCGGCCGTAGCTTCGGGTGCCGTGGCGACGGCCGTGCGGTCTCAGACCGTGAACGGGCGTTGGGCGAGGAAGGCCGCCGAGGGTGCTCCGGTGGTGTGGAGGTTGGGGCTCTGGGTGGGCGGCAGCCGGTGCTGGATCGCCCGGTGGAAGGTGCGGTAGTCGCCGCGGAAGGCGCCGTCGTCCCAGACGGCGAGCAGCGCCGCGGTGAAGGCTCCGTTGACGTCCCCGTCGGCGGCGACCTGGTTGTCCTGGCACGCGGAGATCAGGATCACCGGCGGCCCCTGTCCGTCCGCGTAGACGGTGGCGGCCTTGGCGAGCGAGCGCTGGAGGTCGTCGTAGAAGTCGCGGTCGCGGGCGTAGAGCTCGGCCTGCTTCGGCTCGGGCACATAGCGGCCGGTGACGTCGGTGAGGCCGGGGATCTCGATGCTGCTGCCGCTGTGGCAGCAGTCGAAGAAGGTGACGATCCGCACGCCGTGGTCGAAGCGCAGGAACTCCTGGTGGAGCTCGTCGTCGAGGAACTGGCGGTCGTAGAGGACGAGGGTCTCGTCGAGCCGGTCGGGTTCGTCGTCGGGGCCGGTGACGTCGGGGACCTGGCCGCCGTGGCCCGAGTAGGTGAAGAGCAGGATGTCGCCCGCGCCGAGCCGTTCGGCCGCGGCGCGCAGGGCGGCGGTGACCCGCTCGACGGTGCCCTCGGGGGTGAGCAGGACGGTGTCCTCGAAGCCGTTGGCGCGGGCCGTCCTCGCGAGGTCGCGGGCGTCGTTCTCGCAGGCCAGGAGGGTGCCGTCCCAGCCGTCGTAACGGTCGGGGTCCACGCTGTCGAGTCCGACGTGCAGGGAGATTCCGGTGGGCATGGGGCCTCCTCGGCCGGAGTGGGTGGGGCACCGGGGCGGCTGTTCGAGTGGCCTGGGTGTCCGGTGCCGTGGGGCGACCTCCCCCGCGCGGTACGTATATCGTATGAATTCCAGCGATTCCCGGCACGAGCACGACCCGCTCGCCGACCGCACCGGCTACGACGAGGACTTCCTCGGCCCGACGGTGCCGCTCGCGCTGCCGGCCCGCACATCGGTGGAGACGGTGATCCTGCCGTACACCCACTTCACCGTCGTCTTCCGGCCCGACCGGCGGCTGGCCGCGTCGACCGCCGTGTGCATCGAGGGCCGGGAGCTGCTCGACGACGTGCCGAGGGACGACGTGTGGGCGTACGACCCGCGGCTGCCCCGCGAGCAGCAGGCGGGGGACGACGTCTACCGGGACAACAGTCTGGACCGGGGACATCTGGTGCGCCGCCTCGATCCGGTCTGGGGCGCGGCGGCGGTGGCGGGCCGGGCGAACGAGGACACCTTCTACTTCACCAACGCGGCGCCGCAGGCGGACGTGTTCAACCAGGGCAAGCAGGTCTGGCAGGGCCTGGAGAACCACCTCCTCGACCACGCCGCCGCCTTCGACCGCAAACTGGTGGTGCTCACCGGCCCGGTGCTCCAGGACTCCGACCCTCCCTACCGGGGCATCCAGGTGCCGCTGCGCTTCTGGAAGGTGGCCGCGTTCATGCAGGACGGGGCACTGGCGGCGACGGCGTACGTGCTCGACCAGAGCCCGGACCTGAGCCGGGACGCCGATCGGGCCCTGGCCGGAGCGCCCTCGGGCGCACCGCCGCCGCTCGGGCCGTTCCGCACGTACCAGGTGCCGGTCTCCGACGTCGCGGAGATCGCCGAGCTGGAGCTCGGGCCGCTGCCGGACGTGGACCTGATGCCGCTGCTGCGCGCCCCGGAGGAGCGCTGGCGGCGTCTCGAGTCGTACGAGGACATCGCGATGACGGACTGAACGGGCGGCGCGGCGCCACGGAGCCAGGGGCGGTGCACGGCCGCGAGGCCACCGGCGGGGGGCACGGGAGAGGCCCTCACGCGGGGCCGGCCGCGATTGCGACCCCGGGCGCCCGGCGGGACGATGACAGGGTGCAGTCAGGCGTCCCCACCGGCGCGGGGACGCAGCACGCCGCCGCCACCGGGCAGGTGCGTCATGCCGCTCACCGAGACGGAGTGGGGGCTCGTCACCCGCTGGGTGCGGGATCACCTCCTCGACGACCCCGATCCCCGGACCCGGCTGCTCCACACCGCCCTGACCACGGACTTCGTCGCCGATCTGCCGCTCACGCCGGACCCGGACGCGAACGCCCGCCTGATCGTGGGCGCGGCCCGCGGGGACGTCGCCGACCAGCGGCGGCTGCTCGACACGCTGTCCCGCCTGGACGCGCTCGACCGGCTCGACGCCGCCGACACGGCCGACGCCATGGGGCGCGGTAGGGAGGTACGGGCGCTGCTGGCCGAGCTGCGCGAGGACGAGCGGGCACGGCACGGGGCGCGGGACCCGTTCGAGGCGGTCGTGCTGCGGCACGGCACGGAGGTGTTCGTCGACCGGGCCGGACTGCGCGCCACCCTGCGCCGCCTCGTGGCCGACCCCGAGCTGTCGGTGCTGGTGGTGGACGGCGAGCCGGACAGCGGGCGCTCGTACAGCTACCGTCTGATCCGGCATCTGGGGCCGCACTGCGGCTTCCGTCCGGTACGGGTGACGCTGGGGCGGACGTCGACGGCGGCGCGGGTGGTGGAGCGGCTCGCCGCGTTCGTGGCGGATCCGGGTCCGGGGCCGGGGCCGGGTCCGGAGGCCGACGGATTCCCGTTGAACCCGACACGGTTGAACGATCCACTGCCCTCGATCGACGACGCCGTGCACCGGATCGTCGGCCGCGCCACCGCCGCCGAGGACCGCTTCTGGCTGGTCCTGGACGAGTGCGACGCGCTCGACCCCACCTCCGACGTGTGGGACTGCATCGGCAAGCTGGCCCTGGCCGTCTACGAGCACACGCCGGTACGGAGGGACTCCGCGCCCCGGCTGGTGCTCCTCGGCTACTCCACCACGGCGCACCCGCTCCCGTACGACACGCGGAAGAGTGTCTGCCGGGACACGGCGCGGCCGGCGGGACCGGACGAACTGCGGGCGTTCTTCGGCCGCTTCCTCGCCGAGGCGGGGTGGGGTGCATCCGGCCCGGCCCGTCCGTCCGGAGAGTCGCGGGACGCACTCGTGGAGGCGGCGGTCGCGGCGGTCCTGCGCGCGGTGAACGCGGGGGATCCCGCCGAGAGCCGCATGCGCAGGACGTGCACGGCCGTCGAGGACGTCGTACGGCTCGCGCTCACGCTCGCCCCCGGCGAGGACCTCGCCGGCCGGCTGCGCGTCGCCCCGGCCTCGCCCCCGCCACCGAGCGCCGTGCCCGCCCTGCCCGCCCTGCGCCGCGCCTATCGGGAGGCGGCCTGCCTGCTCGACGCCTTCGACCCGGCGACCCTGCGCCTGCCCGGCGAACGCGAGCCCAGCGGCAGAGCCGCCCTGGAACTCGTCGACGACTGCACGGCCCTCGCCGGCCCCCAGCGCTCCACACGCTGGACCCTGCGCCCCGAGATCCGCACGGCCATCCTCCGCACCCTCGCCGGCCCCGAGGCCGCCCTCGCCGGCCTGGCGGCCAACACCGCTCGGGGAGTGGAGGGTTCGGGCGCCGAGCGCGCCGCGCTGGCCCTGCTGAGGGGGGCGCGGAAGGGCCCGGCGACCGGCGCGGTGGCCGGCGCCCCGCAAGGCCCGGCCGGCGCGCGGGCGCACCCGGACGGTGCCGGAAACGCCCTGCTCGGGGCGGGCGACGGGGACGAGGCCGGTGTCGAGGAGCTGACCGACCTGCTGCAGGCCGTGCTGTGGCTGGAGCAGGTGCCCGGCACGGACGGGCTGCTGCCGCGTGCGGAGGACGTGCAGCGTCGTCTGGAGCGCGCTCGGTTGCTGCGACCGCTGCGGCTGCTGGTGCGGAACACCGTCCACGGCCGCTCGCGCGAACTCGACGCGCTGCGCGCGTACATCGCGCTGCCGACCGAGCCCGCCGAGCCGCCGGTGCTCCTGCACGGCATCGGCGGCATCGGCAAGAGCACCCTGCTGGCCCGCTTCCTCCTGGACGGGCTGCGTGAGGCGGCGCCGGACGGATTCCCCTTCGTCTACATCGACTTCGAGCGGCCGACGGTGTCGCTCCAGGAGCCGGCCACCGTGATCGCCGAGGCGGCCCGGCAGCTCGGCGTGCAGTACCCCGCCCGCCGGGCGGCGTTCGACGCCCTCGCCGGCCGGTGCGGGGAGGCGGCCGCCGTGCAGCGCGGCGAACGGGACCGGATCGACGAGCTGTCCCGGCTCTCCGCCACCCGGGCCACCCTGGGCCGTGACTATTCGGCCGGCTTCCACGCCCGGGCCAGCGCCGACGAGCAGGAGCTGGCCCGTGAGCTCGCCACCCTGGTCGCCGGGGCGGTCGCCGCCCCACGCGGCACCATGGAACCGCCGCTGGTGGTCGCGCTCGACTCCTTCGAGGAGGCCCAGTACCGGGGCTCGCCCGTCATCTCCCGCATGTGGGCGGTCTGGACGGCCCTGCGCGCCTCCTATCCGCGCCTGCGGTTCGTCGTCGCCGGACGGGCCCCCATCGATCACCCGGCCCGGGTGATCGCGCCGCGCACCATGGAGCTGACCGAGCTCGACGAGCAGGCGTCCGTCGACCTCCTCATGTCCTGCGGCATCGACGACGAGCCGGTGGCGCGCACGCTGTACGGCCACGTCGGCGGCCATCCGCTCAGTCTGAAGCTCGCCGCGCGCACGGCGCTGTCCCTCGGCACCGGGTCCGACGCGCTCGGCGCGCTGCTGCGGAGCCTGACCTCCCGGCGGTGGCTGCGCGGCAGCGTCGACCGGATGCTCGTCCAGGGCACCCTCTACGACCGGATCCTCCGGCACATCCCCGACCCCGACGTGCGCGCCCTCGTCCAGGCAGGTCTGGCTCTGCGGGTCATCACCCCCGAGCTGCTGCGCGAGGTGCTCGCCGGGCCCGCCGGGGTGGCCGTACCGCACGCCGCCGACGCGGGCCGGCTCTTCGGTCTGCTGGTGTCGCGCCTCGACCTGATGGAACCGGCGGGCCCGCAGGCGATCCGGCACCGGCCCGACCTCCGGTCGATCATGCTGCGGCTGTCCGACGGCGCCCGGACCGATCTGATGCGGGCCGTGGACACCCGCGCGGTGGCCTACTACGCGGCCCGCGACTCCGTCGGCGACCGCGCCGAGGAGATCTACCACCGACTGAGGCTCGGCGAGAACCCCCGTACCGTCGAGGCCCGTTGGCGGCCCGGCGTCGAGAACCACCTGGCGGGCGCGGACCGGGACATGCCGCCCCGGTCGGCGGCGTTCCTGCTCGGCCGGATCGGCGGGCACGTGCCGGACCGGCTCATGGCGGAGGCCGACCAGGAGGACTGGGAGCGGATCGCCGCCCGCGAGGTCGAGGACCTCCTCACCCAGGGCTATCCGGAGGTGGCCGCGCGGCGGCTGGCCGAGCGGCAGCCGTGGACGCCGTGCAGCAGACTGCACGGTCTGCTCGTGGAGACCCTGGCCCGCACCGGGCGCGCCGCGGACGCCCGGGAGACCGCCGAGCGGGCCGTGGACCGGGCGGAGGAGGCCGGCTGCGCGGAGACCCGACTGGAGCTGTTGCAGCTCTCCGCCCGACTCGCGCAGGACGAGGGCGACTTCGCCGACGCGGACCGCGCCCTCCAGGAGGCCGAGGACGTGGCGGCCGGTCTCGGGCTGCCGTACGAGTCGATCGGCGTCCTGGTGGCCCGTTCCCGCCTGGCCGCCGCCGCGCACGCGGACTCCGCGGAGACGGACGCCCGGCTGGCCCGCCGGCTGCGCGGACTGCCCGACGAGGCGCTGGCGCGCCAGCCCACCCTGGCCCGCGCGGCCGCCGTCTCGGCCTGCCGCGTGGACCCGCCGGCGCTGGCGCGCACACTGCGGCTGGTGGGGCTGCCCGGTGACGACGAGGCCGTGGTCACCGCCCTCGCACGCTGGATCGAGACGGCGATGGCGGACGAGCCGCGGCTGCGCGAGCCTTTGGCCCGCATCCTGGAGTCGGCCGCGGCGGGCGCCCGGCCGCCGGGCCCCTCGGGCCTCCCGGCGGCGGCCCCGGCGCCCGACCCGTACGGGGGCGTCCCGCCGCACGCCCGGGTCGAGGAGGCGCTGTGGGAGGCCCGCCGCCTCGGCACCCTGGAGGGTCTGGCCTGGCGGGCGCTGACGCTGAGCGACCGCAGCGGCGCTCTGCTGCGCGGCGTGGCGGAGGCGGTCGACGCCGGCCCGTTCGGCCCCGCCCACGGACACGGCCCCGGATACGGGCACGGGCACGGGAGCGAGTACGGGACCGGCCGCGGTGGCGGTCCCGCGTCCGGAACCGGGGCCGGCGCCGGTCGCGGGCACCCGTACGCGTACGGACACGGACCCTCGTACGGGCGCCCCTGGTACGCGCCGGTGCCCGGCGGCGGCGCGGGCGACCTGGTGGGTGTCACCCCACCGCCCCACCAGGCCCAGGCGGCATGGCGCGAGGAGCCGTATCTGACCGCCGAGGAGCTGCTCGCGGTGGAGAACGCGGCCGTGGAGGCCGGGCTCGCCGACCGGGAGCTGCGCGGCCGGCTCTTCGCGGGCGTCAAGGACCACTTCCGGGCGGCGCTGCCGCCGCGGCCGACGCCGTTCACGCAGATCCAGTCCGACCTGCGGACCATGAACCGGGTCGAGCGGCTGATGGAGGGCGAGGTGCCGCTGGAGCTGTGGCTGCGCAACGCCATCGGCCTGGCCGCGGAGCCGGGCCCGGTCGCCGTCTTCCAGCGGGCCCTCGACCAGGTGGTGCGGGACGCGGCGGGCGAGCCGGAGCTTCCGGCGGAGTTCCTGTCCGCGGAGTTCAAGGAGGACATCGTCGTCCGGGACGACATGGTGCCCTTCGAGTTCCTGCGCGAGGGCTTCCTCGCCGGCGGGGCCGTGGCCCGCGTCACCGTGCCGCCGTACGAGTCGGGGAAGCCGCTGCGGCCCGCGTACCCGCACGTGGGCACCGGCTGGCTGATCGCGCCCGGGCTCCTCGTCACCAACCACCATGTGGTGAACGCCCGGAACGGTGTCGGCGGCGGCCGGAGAAGCGTCGCGGAGGAGGACCTCCAGCTCCAGGCGCGCAACTCGCGCTCGCGCTTCGACTACGGCGCCGACCAGGCCGAGACGGAGGAGGCCACGGCCTCCGGGCTCGTCGCCTGGGACGAGGAACTGGACTACGCCCTGCTGCGGCTGACGGCCGTTCAGCCGGAGCGGCAAGTGCTGCGGGTGGCGGCCGAGCCGTTCGTGGTCCCGGGGAACGACACCCCGGCCGTGAACATCATCCAGCACCCCAAGGGCATGCCGAAGCGGGTCGCGCTGCGCAACAACCTGGTCTACCAGGCGGACGAGCGGAATCTCGCCTACTTCACCGACACCCAGGGCGGCTCCTCCGGCTCCCCCGTCTTCACCGACCGGTGGACGGTGGTCGCGCTGCACCGCGGCGCCCGCCGGATCAGCGGGGTCGAGTACCGGGGCAGGAGCAGCGCGGTCGTCAACGTCGGCACGCAGATGAGCCGGATCCTGGCGCATCTGCGGGAGCAACGGCCCGAGTCGTACGAGGAGATCATGGCGGCGCAGGCGGCGCTGCCGCCGGAACCGGACCTTTGAGAGGTGACGGGAGATGCGGTACGGATCACGGAGCGGCTCGCACAGCGGGTCACCGGTCGCGACCGGACCCGAGCGGGTCTTCGGCGATCTCGGCGAGGTGGCCGCCCGGGTGCGGGCCCGGCTCGAACGGGAGCTGGAGACACCGGAGTCCGCGCAGGAGCTGCCGCCCGGTGCCGCCCCGGCCGCCGAGATCGGGCGCTTCGCGCAGGAGGAGCGGGCCCGGGTCCTGGAGGCGGGCGTCTCCGGTCTGGAGAAGCTGGCCCGCGGCCGGTCGGACGAGATCGACGAGGACGAGTACTTCGGGGTGGAGGCGATCGTCCTCCTGGAGGGCCGGCCCGCGATCCTGGTGCAGGGGCAGGACTTCGCCCCGCAGGAGGGCGACTGGTCGGTGCTCGACGCGGGCCGGGACGCCATCCGCGAGTCGATCGCCCGGGTGGGCCGGGTCGAGGTGACCGGCCACCCGAACCTCGACTGGATCGGCACGGCGTTCCTGGTCGGCCCGGACACGGTGATGACGAACCGGCACGTGGCGGTCGAGTTCAGCCGCGCCGAGGACGCCGGCTGGTCCTTCCGGCAGGGCATGACGGCCCGCGTCGACCCCGGCGAGGAGCTGGCCCCGCACCCTGCGCCCGGCCCGGTGCCGGCCGCCGGCCCCCTGCCGTACGAGATCACCGAGGTGATCGGCGTCCACCCGGACGTCGACCTGGCACTGCTGCGGATCGCCCCGCCCGACGGGGAGCCGCTGCCCACCCCGCTCGCCGTCGCGGCCGACGCCCCGGCGGAGCTGTCGGGCCGGCCGGTGTACGTCGTCGGCTATCCGGCCTGGGACGGGCGGCGCAACGAGCCGGAGTCCATGCGGCGGATCTTCATGGACGTCTACAACGTGAAGCGGCTGCAGCCGGGCATGGCCACGGAGTTCGAGCCCGGCGGTCTGGTCATGCGGCACGACTGCTCCACCCTCGGCGGCAACAGCGGCTCCCCTGTCTTCGACCTCACCGACCACCGGGTCCTCGGCCTGCACTTCGGTGGCCGGTACCGGATGGGGAACGTGGCCGTGGCGCTGTGGGAGCTGCTGGAGGATCCGCTGCTCGCCAAGGCACAGGTCAACTGGGTGTGATCCTGGGGTCAGTCGGGTGGGCGGGGGCTTCGGCGGCCGTGCCGGAGGGGGCGGTCAGGTGGCGCCGAGGAGTCCGAAGACGGGGAGGAGGCCGTTCGGGCGCCGGTCGACGGGGAGGGGGTCGACGAAGTGGACGCGGGCGCCGAGCGCCTGCGCGCCGCCGTCGGCCCTGCGGTCGTCGCCGACCATGAGGGTCTCGGCCGGGTCGAGGCCGAGCCCCTCGCAGGCGAAGCGGAAGATGCCCGGGTCCGGCTTCTGGACGCCCAGCTCGTAGGAGAGGGCGTAGACGTCGACCCATTCGTCGAGGCCGTGGGCGCGGAACACGGGGCGCAGGTCCCAGCCGACGTTGCTGACGACCGCGACCACGACACCGCCGCGGCTCAGTTCGCCGAGGGTGCGGGCGGCGTCGGGGTAGGGGTGCCAGGCTGCGGGGCTCATGTGGCGTTCGTAGAGCGCGGTGGCCAGCGCGGTGTCGGTCACGCCGGCTTCCCGCATGAGGGCGGTGTACACGGTGCGGTGCCGCTCGGCGTCGAGGTCCCGCTCGGCCCAGAGCCTGGCGAGGCGTCCGGGCAGCCGGTGGGGGTTCGAGCCGCCGGGCATCGCGCCGTGGAAGTCGAGCCGTTCCACGGTGCGGGCGAACTCCTCGCCGGCCAGCCGCCTGCCGGTCGCGGCGAGGGCCGCGTCCAGCCAGTGGGCGACGGACTCGATGCGCAGCAGGGTCCCGGAGAAGTCGAACATGACGCCTTTGATCACCCTCCGATCGTACGAACGGCCGCCCGGGAACTCCAGGACCCTCGCCCGCGTTATACCCCCCACGGGTATGGGAACGAAAAGGGAGGCAAGGTGCCGGGAGACAAGGCGTCCGCAGGCAAGACGTCAGGAGGCACGGCGTCAGGGGGCACGGCGCGACGGCTGACCGCGCTCGCGCCCGAACAGGCCACCGGCAAGGCGCGCGAGCTGCTCGCCGACATCGTGGAGCGGCACGGCTCGGCGGGCGAGATGGTGTCGACGATGGCCCATTCGGGGGCGGTCCTGGAGGGCTATCTCAGCCTGTCCCGGGCGATGAAACGGGTGAAGATCCCACGCGCCCTGAGCGAGAAGATCTCGCTGGCCGTGCAGGAGTGGATCGGCTGCGGCACCTGCCGCGAGGCCCATGTCGCCGCGGCCCGCGCCGCCGGCCTGTCGGAGGCCGACATCGAGCTGGCCCGCCAGGGCACGTCCACGGACGCGCGCGAGGCGGCGCTCATCACAGTCGCCCTGCGCGTGCTGGCCGAGCCGAGCGCCCTGGGCGACCAGGACGTGGCGGAGCTGCGCGCGCACGGCTGGAGCGACCGGGTCATCGCGGAGGTGGTGGGGGTGGTGACGCTCAATCTGCTGACGGGCGCCTTCAACCTGCTGGCCGGGATCCAGCCGGAGGACGAGCCCACGGCGGACGAGCCCACGGCGGAGGAGGCCGCAGCGAAGGGGTAGAGGACGACCGGCGCGGCGCGCCGACACGCCGCCGGTCACCGCCGTCGGCCAGGAGGTCCGCAGTCGGTCAGGAGGCCGCGGGGCGGCGCGTCGCGGTCGGGCCGTCCAGGTGGGCCAGGGCGCGCAGCCCGTCGAGCCCGCCCCGGTAGACGTTGCGGTCGGCGATGCCGGCGGTGCCGTCACGGCCGGGGATGCCGGGCACCCGCTCGCTGTCGCTGTACTGCCAGAAGGTCCACGCCCCCGCGCCCGGCACGTCGTACGGCTCCCGCGCGCCGCTCTCGTACCGGGCGAGCCACAGCGGGTACCCGCGGAAGACCCCGCCGTCGCCGTCCATGCAGTCGTGCACGAACGAGGCCCGTGTGTAGACGATCGGGGTCACTCCGAACTCGGACGCCACCCGCTCCAGGAACGCCCTCACCTGGTCGCCGCGCAGGGCCTTCGGGCAGACCTCCTTCCCGTCCTTCCAGACGCTCTCGACGTCGAGGACCGGCGGCAGCTCGCCCGGCGCGGTGCCGGCGTAGCCGGCGGCGCGGGCGGTGCGCACGAAGTGGTCGGCCTGTCGGGCGCCGTCGCTCGTGCTCTTCGGGTCGAAGAAGTGGTACGGCGCCCGCAGCAGGGCCGTGGCGGAGACGGCCCGGAAGTCGCGGGCGAACCACGGGTCCCGGTACGAGGAACCCTGGGTGGCCTTGAGGAACGCGAAGGCGTTGCCCCGCGCGACCCGGTCCCAGTCGATGGGCTCACCGGTGGCGCCGTGGTTGTGATGACTGGTGTCGACACCCTTCACGGCGTACGAGCTCGGGGGCGCGGCGGCACTCGGCTGGGCGCCGGCCAGGGCGGTGCCGGCCAGGACGGAGGCCGTGGCGAGGGCGGCGAAGGCCACGGGGAGGCGTCGCGGGGTGCGGCGGGTGGGGGCGGAAGCGGGCACGGGCAGCTCCTTCGGGAACGCGGTCGGGCGATCCGGAGCGGGGGACGGCACGACGATGCGCCCGCACGTCGTGCGGCTCCCGGGCTCTCCGGTCATCAGCCGATTCATCCACAGGTCGGCCGTCGGGCAGGAGCATTGCCCCCGTGTGTCCCGCAGAGGAAGCCGGGGAGAGCAGAGGCGGGGGCGTGGACGGTCGCGCGCCCTCGACGGAACCGGCCCGCGTCCCGGGCCCGCGTCCGGGGCCCAGGCCCGCCTCCGTGGCCCGCGTCCGGGCGTCGGTGATTTGCCGGGTCCTCCGGCCGGTGCGCTAATGAAAGCCCCCGGTACTCCACGTGCCACCAGCGACATGGGAGCAGGCATGACCGACGGTCCCGAGCCCATCAACGCCGAAGCCCTCCGGGCGCTCCGGGAGGAGCTGGTCGAGCTGCGCGCCGAACGTGACGCGGCGGCCGCGACCCTGCGGGACCAGGACCCGTCGGTCGGTGACGACGCCGACGCGGCCGACGAGTTGCAGCGGGTCTCCCAGGTCGCCCGGCTCGACCGGCGCATCGCCGAGATCGAGGAGCGGGTCCGCGAGGCGGGCGCCGCGGGCGCGCCGCCCTCGGACGTGGTGGGGGTGGGCAGCACCGTCACCGTGCGGTTCGAGGACGGCGGCGAGTCGACCGTGCACATCGGTGAGCTCGCGGACGCGGACGACCCGGCCCTGGTGACCTCCGACAGCCCGCTCGGCACCGCTCTGATGGGCCGCCGCTCGGGTGACACGGTCACCTACCGGACGCCCGGCGGCCCGATGTCCGCGACCGTCGTGTCCCTCGGCTCCTGAGCCCCCTGCCCCGTACCGGCCAGGGGATTCCGGTCGAGTGCCCGGGGTAGGCGCGGGGGCGTACGGAACCGGAGCGAGCACGAGGGCACGAGGAGGAGGCCGTGAGTCCCCAGGGCGGGCCGAGCGCGTACCGGGTCGGCCGGCACACCGTCGAGGTGGCCCGGCCCGACAAGGTGCTGTTCCCCGAGGACGGCCTCACCAAGGCCGGCCTCGCGGACTACTACCGGCGGGTGGCCCGCCGTATGGTGCCGCATCTGCGGGGCCGGCCGCTGATGCTGGAGCAGCATCCGGACGGCATCGACGGCCCCGGTTTCATGCGGAAGGACGTCCCCGAGCACTTCCCGGACTGGCTCGCGACGGCCGAACTGCCCAAGGCGGACGGCACCGTCACCTACGCCCTGTGCGAGGACGCCGCCTCGCTGGTGTACCTGGCCGGCCAGGCGTGCGTCACGCCTCACCGCTGGCTCTCCCGCGCCGACCGGCCCGACCACCCCGACCGGCTCGTCCTGGACCTCGATCCGCCGGGCGACGACTTCGACGCCGTGCGCCGGGCGGCGCGGAGGCTGCGCACGCTCCTCGACGAGCTGGAGCTGCCGTCGCTGCCGATGACGACGGGCTCGCGCGGCCTGCACGTCGTGGTGCCGCTGCTGCGCCGGGACACCTTCGACGACGTCCGGGCCTTCGCCCGGGAGCTGGCGGAGCTGCTCGCGGACCGGTACCCGGACGAGCTGACGACGGCGGCCCGCAAACGCGAGCGCGGGCGGCGGCTCTACCTGGACGTCCAGCGCAACGGTTACGGTCAGACCGCCGTCGCCCCCTACGCGGTGCGGGCCCGGCCGGGCGCGCCCGTCGCGGCGCCGCTGTCCTGGGACGAGCTGGACGACCCGGAGCTGACGGCACGGCGCTGGACCGTGGCGGACGCCGACGAGCTCCTGGACCGCGACCCGTGGCGGGACGCCCCGCGCGGGCACTCCCCGGCGGCCGCGCGGCGACGGCTGGCCGCCCTGCGCGAAGGCGGGTGAGCACGGCATGGCACGCGTGACGGTGGACGGGGACCGGGTCGTCGTACGGCTGGGTCCGGGCGAGACGGCGGCGGCGCGGCGCCGTACGATCCGGCTGCCCGTGGCGGCGCTGCGCGCGGTCGGCGTGGAGACCGGCTGGTGGCGGGCGTTGCGCGGGGAGGCGGGCCGGGGCCGCTGGATGCCCGGCCGGTGCGTGGGGACCCGGTACGGTCCGGCCGGCGAGGACTTCGTCGCGGTGCGGGCCGACGGCCGCCCGGTCCTGGTCCTGGACTTCGGGCGGGGCGCGCCCTTCGACCGGGTGGCCCTCACCGTACCGGACCCGGAGCGCACGGCCCGCGAGTTGCGTGCCCTGATGCCGGAGGGGCCGCCGT
This sequence comes from Streptomyces sp. NPDC006339, assembly GCF_040612775.1. Lineage (NCBI taxonomy): Bacteria > Bacillati > Actinomycetota > Actinomycetes > Kitasatosporales > Streptomycetaceae > Streptomyces > Streptomyces sp. NPDC006339. Next base: position 31,590 of record NZ_JBEXQW010000057.1, on the reverse strand, counting down.
CGTCCGGGACGCCCTGAGCGCTGTCGCCCACCCGCGACCGGGGCCGGGCCCGTCCTCCGACGGGCCCGGCCCCGGGGTTCACCGGTCGTGACGGGTCAGACCCGGTCGGCCGCGATCAGGACGTACTGGAAGGAGCCGTCCTTGTACGACTCGATGAACGCCTCCTCGATGCCGGTGACCAGCGAGGACGTGGCCCGCAGCTCCCAGTACGGCAGGGTCGCGGCGGTCAGGTCGATCACCGCCTGGGGGACGAGGCGGTTGTCGGCCATGGCGCGCAGGTACTCGCGGCGGGAGTGGATGTTGCACTCGAAGTGGGCGTTGATCTGGGAGACCCACTTCGAGGGCTGGCCGTACTTGGGGTTCCAGCAGCCGGTGATGGTGACGTAACGGCCGCCGACCGCGAGCACGCGGGAGTGCTCGGCGAACAGGTCGTGCAGGTCGACGTACATGCTGGACTCGTTGTTCCAGGAGCCGGCCATCTGCCCGGTCTCGAACGGGGTGTCGAGCATGTTGCACACGCGGGCCCGGACGTGGTCCTCGATGCCGATCTCCTGGGCGCGCCGGTTGGCGAAGTCGGCCTGCTTGGCGGAGAGGGTGACGCCCTCCACCGTGCAGCCGAAGCGCTGGTGGGCCATGACCATCGAGCCGCCGCGGCCGCAGCCCGCGTCCATGAGCGTGTCGTCGCGTCCGATGGGGCCGAGGTGGTCGAGCAGGAGTTCGGCCTGCGCCGACTCCAGGCGGTGGAGCTCGGCGATCAGCTTCTTCTCGTACGCGCTGTCCTCGGGGTCGCCGAGGGCGGCCCGGTCGATGTCACCGACGCCGTAGTGGTGGTGGTAGAGCCCGTCGACATCGCCGAGGCGCAGGTTCACGGGCCTGGCCTCGTCGTTCCAGTAGCGGGCGATGTCCCCCTGGTAGGGCGTCGCGGGCGACGGAACGAACGCGGAGGCGTTATCGGCGGTGGTGAACTCGGTGCTGGTCACAGATAAAGGTCCGTTTCTTACCAGAAGTCGGGCAGGCTGTAGCGGTAGGTGTTGGTCTGGTGCCAGTAGTGGTTGCCGTCGACCCACACGGCCACGCCCTTGAGGAAGCGCAGCACGGTCGGTACGGGGCAGGCGGCGGCCAGTTCGGCGGCCTCGGCCTCGAAGGCGTGCATGAGGTCGTTGTGGACCTCGACGGCCTTCAGATAGCCCTCCTTGTCGGAGAGGCCCTCGCGTTCGGCGATCACCACGGGCAGGTTGAGGTGCTTGCCGGGGCTCGCCAGCTCCTTGGTGTAGGAGTAGAGGTCGTTGACGATGGTGGTCGCGTTCCCGGCGAGCGCGATGACCCGCTGCATGGCGGGCTGGGCGTGCAGGTCCGCGGGCAGTTCGTAACCGCCGACAGTGTCGGTGATGGTCGGGCAGGGGCGGAAGTTGTTGAACTGGCGCATCGCCAGGTACTCCCACACCTCGGGTACGTGGTCGGTCTGGGCCCAGGCGGCCTCGGCGAGGTAGCCCATGTGCAGCCGGGCCATGTCGTGCCGGTAGCGGTCCGCCTGGGAGGCGGTGGCCTGCTGGACGAAGTACGCCATGGCGGAGCGGTAGGCGCGCCGGGGGGCGTCCGAGCCGAGCGACTCGGCCCATCCCGGCGCGTACTCGTGGGTGGTGTGCAGCGGGTCGAGGGCCGTGTGGGCGAGGAGGAGCCGGCTGCCGAGTCCGATCGGCGAGCCGCCGTGGTCCTCGCAGTAGCAGTCGTCGACGGCGTTCTCGGCCACCATCAGCCGGGTGGCGATCATCAGGTGGTCGACCGACGGGGCGTCGGGGTGACAGGCCACCATGTAGCGCCCGACGGAGAAGCCGTCGAACTCGCCCTCCCACTCCTCGGGGTAGAGCTGGACCTCGTCGACCGCCCAGTCCTTGATCCGGCGGCTGACCTCCGCCACCCGTGCCGCGTCGGGCTCCGGGATCGGGTGGTGGTAGAGGCCCGGGATCGGGATGCCCTCCGCCGGGGCGGCGGGCTGGGGCGGCGCCGGCGGCTCGGCCCGCCGGGCCAGCGAGAGCGCGGTCGTCCCGAGCCCGCTGGGCCCGCGCAGGATCCGTTCGAGCTCGGGGTGGGGCGGCGCGGGTACGCCGGCGGGCTCGGCCGGCGCGGAGGATGCGGCCGTCCCGGCGGGCGGGAACGGGAAGGAGGGCGGGCCGGGCAGCGACGGCCGTGCGGGCGGGGCGGCCGGGAGGGTGGGGAGGGACGAGGAGGAAGAGGGCGGGCTCGACTGCACAGGGGAAGGCCCGGGATCGGGCATCCGTGGCTCCTTGCTGGGATGGGGGCCGTCCCGGCCCGGGGAAGCCCGGCGCGGCCCTCGGACGGCTCCTCGACGGACGGGGCGGAGGGCGGAGGTGGGATGTCCTAGTCGCGCCTGCGGGCGATCTGGACGTTCTCCAGCACGCCGAGCGCGTCGGGCACCAGGACGGCGGCGGAGTAGTAGGTGGTGACCAGGTAGGAGATGATCGCCTGCTCGCTGATGCCCATGAAGCGCACCGACAGGCCCGGCTCGTACTCCTCGGGCAGTCCGGTCTGGCGCAGTCCGATGACGCCCTGGTTGTCCTCGCCGGTGCGCATGGCGATGATGGAGCTGGTCTGCTCCTTGCTGATGGGGATCTTGTTGCAGGGGAGGATCGGTACGCCGCGCCAGGCCGGCACCAGTTGGCCGCCGAGGTCGACGTGGTCGGGGTAGAGCCCGCGGGCGTTGAACTCGCGTCCGATGGCCGCGATCGTCTTGGGGTGGGCGAAGAAGAACTTGGTGCCGCGGCGGCGGCAGAGCAGTTCGTCGAGGTCGTCCGGGGTGGGCGGGCCCGAGTGGGTCTGGATCCGCTGCTTGAAGTCGGCGTTGTGGAGCAGGCCGAACTCGCGGTTGTTGACGAGCTCGTCCTCCTGGCGCTCGCGCAGCGCCTCGATGGTGAGCCGGAGCTGCTCCTCGGTCTGGTTGTGCGGGCCGTTGTAGAGGTCGGCGACCCGGGTGTGGACCTTGAGGACGGTCTGGGCGACGGAGAGCTCGTACTCGCGGGGGTTGAGCTCGTAGTCGACGAAGGCGCCGGGGAGTTCGACCTCGCCGACGTGGCCGGCGGACATGGCGATCTCGGCCTCGCCGTGACGGTTCTGCCGCTGCTGGGGGAGGGCGCTGAACGCCTGGATGTGGGCTTCCAGGCTCGGCGACTGGGCCATCACGGAGGCGAAGTCGGAGCGGGAGAGGGTGAGCAGGGTGCCGGGGGTCTCGGCGGTGGCGGTGTAGTCCCACCTGGCGTCGGCGTCCAGGAGGGCGTTCTCGCCGAACCGGTCGCCGTCGGCGAGGACGGAGACGGAGACCTCGTCGCCGTACTTGCCGACGGAGGTCTGGTTGACCCGGCCGTGGGCGATGAGGTGGATCTGCTCGGCGGGCGCGCCGCGCTCGACGATGACCTCGCCGGCGCGGAAGTCGCGCTGGGCGCAGCGGCCGGCCAGGGCGGTCAGCACCTCTTCGTCCTCGAAGCCGCGCAGCAGGGCGAGTTCGCCGAGCTCGCGGGGGATGACGCGGACGGAGGCGCCGTCCTGGACGAACTCGATGACACCGTCGCCGACGGTGTAGGTGAGGCGGCGGTTCACCCGGTAGGCGCCGCCCTTGGTCTCCACCCAGGGGAGCGTGCGCAGCAGCCACCGTGAGGTGATCTCCTGCATCTGGGGGGCGGACTTGGTGGTGGTGGCGAGGTTGCGGGCAGCCGCGGTGCTCAGGCTGGACTGCCGCGGCGGCTCCGCCTGAATCTCCGGACCGGTCTCAACGGTCATGGAAGGAGCGCTCCTTAAAAGAGGGGAAAGAGGAAAACCCGACGCAATCACCGGGAACCGGGAATCCGGGTCGGATCGACCAGATCGGCCAGATCCTGGGGAACAGTAACGCTCCGTGCGCGCGCCCCGCCCCGTGAGTCCGGAGGCATTACCTCGATGCGGTGATCTTGTTCGATACGGGGTTTATCCCGGCGACCGACGACATTCGAGCCACTCGGCGAAGGGCGCTCGGAGCCCCTCTCCCCCACCCGGCCCGAGCGCCCAAATGTCGCCCCTGTCCTCTTTGTTGAGCCTCTTTCAGTGCGTCTTTCCGTGCGTCGCGCCTGGCGGCGCGGCGCTGCCGCGTGACGGGCCGGGGCGGCGGAAACGCCGATGCCGTCCTTCTGCAGAGACGTTTCGCGCCATCGTCACGGCCGGACGCGCGCGGTGGACGGCTTCACCGTCGAGAGGGGTTCGGCGATGTCCTCCAGCGAACGGCGTTCGGCGTTCACCGCCAGGAACACCGCCACGAGCCCGGCGGCGCACATGAGGCCCGCGCCGATCTGGAAGGCGAGGACGGTGTCGCCGACCACGCCCGATTCGGTGAGGCCGGCGAAGACCAGCGGGCCGCTGATGCCGCCGGCCGCGGTGCCGAGGGCGTAGAAGAAGGCGATGGCCATCGCCCTGGTCTCCATCGGGAAGACCTCGGAGACGGTCAGATAGGCGCTGGAGGCGCCCGTCGACGCGAAGAAGAGCACCACGCACCAGCAGGCGGTCAGCGTGGACGCGGTGAGCGAGCCGCGGTCGAAGAGCCAGGCCGTGGCGAACAGGAGCAGGCCGGAGAGCAGATAGGTGGAGGAGATCATGATCCGGCGGCCGACGGTGTCGAAGAGCCTGCCGAGCAGCAGCGGGCCGACGAAGTTGCCGGCCGCGATGACGGCGAAGTAGTAGCCGGTGTGGCCGGTCGGCACGCCGTAGAACGTGGTGAGGATGGCGCCGAAGCCGAAGGTGATGGCGTTGTAGAGGAACGCCTGGCCGACGAAGAGCGCCAGGCCGAGGACGGCACGCCGCGGATAGCGGGCGAAGACGGTCCGCGCGATCTCGCCGAAGCCGACGCCGCGGCGCTGGTGGATCGTGATCTCGCGGTCCGGCGGCGGGAGCGGTGCGCCCTTCTCCCGCTCGATCTCCCGCTCGACGGACGAGACCAGCTCCTCGGCCTTCTCGCCGCGGCCGTGGATGAACTGCCAGCGTGGACTCTCCGGCACGTGCCGGCGGACGAGCAGGATGACCAGGCCGAGGACGACGCCGAGGGCGAAGCTGAGCCGCCAGCCGATGTCCGCGGGGAATATGTCGGTGTCCAGCATGACGATGGACAGCAGGGCGCCGCCGATGGCGCCCAGCCAGTAGCTGCCGTTGATGATCAGGTCGACCCGGCCCCGGTAGAGGGACGGGATCAGCTCGTCGATCGCGGAGTTGATGGCCGCGTACTCGCCGCCGATGCCGAAGCCGGTGAGGAAGCGGAAGAGGAAGAACCACCACGCCTCGGTGGACAGCGCGGTCAGCGCGGTCGCGGCGAGGTAGACCGCCAAGGTGACCATGAAGAGCCGTTTGCGGCCGTAGCGGTCGGTCAGCCAGCCGAAGAACAGGGCCCCGGAGCAGGCCCCGGCCACGTACAGGGCGGCGGCGACGCCGGTGATCTGGGCGGAGGTGATGGCGAGTCCGCTGCCGTCCTCGGCGATGCGGCCGGCCACGTTGCCGACGATGGTGACCTCGAGACCGTCGAGGATCCAGACGGTGCCGAGGCCGATGACGATCATCCAGTGCCAGCGGGACCAGGGCAGCCGGTCCAGGCGGGCCGGTACGGCGGTGGTGACCGTGCCCGTCTCGGCGGGCACGGCGTCGGGCGTCGATGGGGCCGTCATGTCTTCCTCTCCGCTTCCTGGGGGGTCTTCCTGAGCGGCAGGCGCCGCCGCTCGCGGCGTTCCCTGCGCTCCCGCGCGTGCCGGTCGAGCTCCTCCATGAGGCGCCGGCCCCGGTGCTCGGGGTCGAGCTCGTCGAGGACGCGGTCGACCTCGGCGAGCATGGCTCCGTAGAGCTGCCAGCGGGCGGGCTCGCGCAGGGCGAGGGCGAGCAGCAGGTCGGCCGCGCGGTCCCGGCAGACCCGGGCCGCGCGGAGTTCGCCCGCGAGCCGTGACTCGGCCGCCTCGGCCGCCTCGCTGCCGGACGCGGTGACGAGGACGGCGAAGCTGACGAAGGCGTCGGCGGTGTGCTGGGCGGTCTCCTGCAGGGCGAGGGCGGTGGAGCGGGGCAGCAGGTCCCGGCCGGCGCGCTCCTTCGCGAGGTCGGTGAGGGTGCGGGTGAGGACGCGCAGCACGACGGCGCAGATCTCCAGGGTGTCGAGCCCTGTGCGCAGCACGATGCGGTGCAGCAGCCCCTCCTTGACGCGGGGGTTGAGCCGGAGGCTGTCCTCGGCCGTGCGCAGGGCGCCGTCCACGTCGGCGACGTCGTTGTCGAGGCGCCGCGCCTCGTGCAGGCGGGCCGCGGCCCGTTCGTACGGGGGTGCGCCGGTGAGCTCCTCGGCGACGTCGAGGAGCAGTCGGCGCATCCGGCGGGCGAGGTCCTCGATGGATTCACCGGCCGTGTCCACCCAGACGGGTGGGGCGAGCACCGTGTTGAAGAGCATGCCGACGACGGCGCCGATCAGGGTCTCCAGGACCCGGTCCCAGGCGGTGTGGGCCACTTGGGTGACGCCGAGGACGAGCATGGCACTGATCGCGACCTCGGGGATGAACTCCTCCACCTTCACCAGGCGGCCCACGAGGAGCGAGGCCAGGATGATGAGGGCGAGGCTCCACCAGGACAGGCCGACGAGCACGCTGAACGCGATGGCGATGAGCACGCCGACGACGACGGAGTTGACCCGGCGCAGGCTCGTGGTGAGGGTCGAGTAGAGGGTGACCTGGACGACGAGCAGGGCGGTGAGCGGGGCGGTCAGCGGCGCCTGTTCGCTGCTGAGCCAGAGCGCGACGACGTACGACAGGGTCGCGGCGGCCGTGGACCGCACCGTCTGGACGACGAACGGATCGCGCCGCAGCTTCCTCATGAGCTCGGTGTCCCGGGCGCTCCGCCTGCTGCGCTGCGTCACGTGCTCCCTCGCTTCGCCGTACGGTCTCCCGCTCCGCCCGAGCGTGCCATCCCGCTCTCTCCGCCGCTTCTCCGGCGCACCCGCCCGGCGGCCGTGCGCCCTCCGAACGGGGAGGGCACGCCACCCGCTTGCCCCGCCGGACGGAATCCACGCCAGGGTGTGGATCACCGGTCTCGCTGCGCAGGAGCGAGCGGAGGCGCCGCGTTGCGGCGGGCGGTTCGGGGGTGGATCAGAAGGGGGGGTTAGGTTAGCCTTACCTCACCACAGGCTTCGCCGTCCCGTCCCTTCCGTCCCGTCCCGCCTCGCGAGGAGTCACCTTGAGCGCCGTCCACGACACCGCCCCGCCCGAGCAGACCCCGGCCGAGCACATCCGCTCCGTCCTGGCCCGGGCGATCTCCCTCTCGCTCACCGTGGACGGCCAGGACGTCGACCTGATCGGCATGCACTCCGTGGACGCCGACGGACGCGTCACGCTGCACCCTCCGGCGGAGAGCACCCTGGCCCTCCTCGCCGCCACGTCGCCGGCCGACGGCCTCGCCGCGCTGCTGGAGTTCACCGACATCGCGCCGACGGCACTCCGTGACCGTGTACGGGCCAGGGTGACGCTCTCCGGGCGGCTCGTCCCGGCGACGACCGGGATCGGGGCCGCCCTGCGGCTCGCGCCGGCGCGCGTGACGCTGCGCACGGCGACGGGGATCCACGAAGTCGCCCCGGACGTGTTCGCCCTCGCCGCGCCCGACCCGCTCGCCGTCGAGGAGGCGGCGATGCTCACCCATCTGGCCGACGCCCACGAGGACATGGTGGCCGACCTGGTCGTCCTCGCCGGGTCGCGCCTGCCGCACGGCGTGGTCCGGGCCATGCCCTTCGCCGTGGACCGGTACGGCATCACCCTGCGCTGCGAGTACCGCGAAGGCCACTGCGACCTGCGCCTGCTGTTCCCCGCCACCGCCCGCGACGCGACCGAGGCCGGAGAGCAGGTCCGCCGGCTCCTCACGACACCCCGCTGCGCCCACCACCACTCCGCACGCCCCTGAACATCCCGAACACCCCGAACGACCTGAACAGCCGTTCTCAGCGGAGGGCGTCCCAGTGGCGCAGGGCCCGCAGGGCGGCGCCGCGCGACGGCGAGCCCACGGCGGCCGGGGCGAGGAGGTAGTCGGCGACGGGGGTGAGCAGGAGCGGGGTCTCCGGGTCGGGGGTGAGGAGCCGGGCCTCGTTCCAGGTGTGCCGGATGACCGTGCGGCGGAGCAGGGTGCCGTGCCGGGCGGGGCGGCGCGGAGCGGTGGCGGCGGCCTCGGCGCGGCGGCGTCGTTCGGGGGCGAGTTCGCGGGTGAGGGCGGCGCGGACGGGCCCGAGCGGGCCGAGCGGAAGATGGTCGGCCGCCCGGTCGAGAAGGGCGGCGGCCTCGGGGGCCAGCCGGTAGGCGGCGAGGACCGCGGCGGTCTCGGCGGGCTCGAAGGGCCGGCCGGTCAGTCCGGCGACGTCGAGCAGGGTGACGGGGCCGGGCGCCAGGGCGGGCCGCAGGAGCCGTGACTCGGCGAGGGCGATGAGGCACTCGACCGGCTCGTCGGCGACCAGATACGGCCGTACGGGCACGGTCGAGCCGTCACCGGGCAGGGCGGCGGTGCTCAGCCGCACCCGGTACCAGGGGTCGACCAGCGGGTCCTCGGCGGGCCACTCGACCGTGACGGCCGTGTGATGGGGGCGCTCGCCGAGCAGCGAGACGTCGATGTGCTCCACCGGGTGGTCGGTGACGACCCGGATGACGGCCTGCCAGAGCGCCGCCTCGTCGGGGGCGACGAGTTCGAGGGCGTCCAGCGGGCGGAGCAGCCCGGCCGGGTAGTGACCGGCGAGCGGGAGGCCGCGGATGGCCCGGACGCCGGTGGCCCGGGTGAGGTCGGCGGCCAGTCGGGCGTAGCGGGCGGCACGGTCGCGCGCCCGGCGGAGCTCGGCCCGCGCGGGCTCCCCCATCCGGACGCCGTCGCGGACCAGGGCCGAGAGCACCAGGTGCGGCAGGTGACGACAGGACCGGGCGCGGTGGAGGAGCTCGGCGGGCCCGTCGGCCGGGTCGGTGTCGAGCAACCGGTAGAGCAGTGCGGTGGTGTTCACGGATGTCCGCCTCCGAAGGTAGGGTCAGGGCCCGGCTCCACCGGCGGGCGAGAGGGGCGGGCGGCGGTGCCGGCCGTCTCCGGCGGGCCCGCGGCACGGCGATTCTGTCCAACGGGGTTCAACACCTGGTCACCGCAGACTCAACACACTCTCGACACCGAGTGCGACGCTGTGGTTAAAAAGGTGACACAAATCTGACATGCGTGCTCTCGGGGGTGGGCACGGTGTTCCGGGGTGGCTGGGGGCAGGGCGTGGGGGATCTCCGTTTTTCGTTACTCGGTCTGATGCGGGCTCACCGGGGCGCGACCGCCCTCAAGGTGGGAAGCCCGCAGCAACAGGCGATGCTGGCGGTGCTCCTGCTGCGGCCGGGGTACGCGGCGAGCGCCACCGATCTCATCGCCGCGCTGTGGGGCGAGGAGCCGCCGAGCGCGGCGATGACCACCGTACGTACCTACGCGTGGCGTTGGCGCAAGGCGCTGGACGCCGGGGGCAGGGAGCAGGAAGGCGACGGGGCGGGAGCCGGGGCCGCGGCCGAGCGGCCCGCGAGCGTGCTGGTGTCGATGGGCGACGGCTACCGGCTGGTCCTGCCGAAGCTCGCCGTGGACGCGGCACAGGCCGAGGCGCTGGCCGTCGAGGCGGAGCGCACGGCGCGCACCGATCCGCCGCGCGCCAGGGACCTGCTCAACCAGGCCCTGGAGCTGTGGCAGGGTGAGCCGCTGGCCGGCATCCCGGGGCCGTTCGCGGAGCGGCACCGGCAGCGGCTCGAAGAGCTGCGCCTCACGCTCCTGGAGGAGCGGATCGGGCTCGATCTGACGCTCGGCCGCCCCGCGCGCTGCATCCCGGAGCTGACCGCGCTGACCACCGAACACCCGCTGCACGAGCGGGCGTACGGGCTGCTGATGCGGGCGCTGTACCAGGCCGGACGGCAGGCGGACGCGCTGGCCGTGTACCGCGGGGTGCGGCAGTTGTTCCTCGCGGAGCTGGGCGTCCCTCCGGGCGCGGAGCTGGAGCAACTGCACCGGAGAATCCTGGAGGGCGACCCGGCACTGGCCGCGGCGGCGACGGGCCCGGCGACGGTGGCGAGTCCTGGGACGGGGAGCGGGGAGGCGGGGCGGGGCGCGCCTCACGTCGGCGGCTCCGGGGAACGGCCCGCGGGCCCGGCCGGGCCGGAGCTCGGGACCGGTGCCGATGCCGGGGCCGGGCCCGGCTCGGGGTCCGTGACCGGGGCCGGGGCCCGGGCGGGTGAGCCGGGCCGCCGGAAGGGGGCGGAGGCACAGGAGGAGCGGCGGGCCGAGGAGCGGCCCGAGGAGGCGGGCGAGGACGGGCGGGAGGCACTTCGAAGACCCTCCGGCGCCCCGCCCAGACCGGCCCAACTCCCGCCCGACGCGAGCGACTTCACCGGCCGTACGGCTCCGGTGCGGACGCTGGACGAGGCACTCGGCAGGCCCTCGGCGCAGGCGCTGGTGATCGCCACCGTGGTCGGCATGGGAGGGGTCGGCAAGACGGCGCTGGCGCTCCACGTGGCGCACCGCGTCCGGGACGCCTACCCCGACGGCCAGTTGTACGTGGACCTGCGCGGCTCCGACCCCGTACCCGCCGATCCGGAGGCGGTGCTCAGCGGCTTCCTGGTGGCGCTCGGAGTGTCCGGCGACGCGGTGCCGGACGGTCTCGACGCCCGCTCGGCACTGTTCCGGTCCGTCGTGGACGGGCGGCGGCTGCTGCTGGTGCTCGACAACGCCAAGGACACGGCGCAGATCCGCCCGCTCCTCCCCGGTTCGGTCGGGTGCGCGGTCCTCACCACCGGACGGACCCGGCCGGCCGGGCTGCCGGCCACCGTGCAGGTCGACCTGGACGTGTTCCAGCCCGCCGAGGCGCTGGACCTGCTCGGCCGCACCATCGGGGCGGAACGCCTCGACGCGGAACGGGAGGCGGCGCGGGAGCTGGTGGTGGCCTGCGGCTACCTCCCGCTGGCGGTCCGGATCGTGGCCGCCCGGCTCGCGGCCCGGCCGGGCTGGACGGTGGAGACCCTCAGCCGCCGGCTCCAGGTGGAGCGGCGGCGGATCGACGAGCTGCGGATCGGCGACCTCGCGGTCGCGGCGGCCTTCGAGCTGAGCTACCGGCAACTGACGGCCGACCAGGCGCGGGCGTTCCGGCTCGTCGCCTCCGTGGACGGACCCGACATCGGGCTGCCGGCCGCCGCCGCGCTGCTCGACCTCGACGAGTACGATGCCGAGGACCTGCTGGAGGCGCTGGTGGACGTGGCGATGGTGGAGTCGCCCTTCCCGGGGCGCTACCGCTACCACGACCTGCTGCGGGCGTTCGCCCGGCGGCGTCCGGCGGAGGAGGGCGAGACCTCCTCGGGGGCGGGCGGCGCGGCGGCGGGCGGGGAGGCGGTGGCGGCCAGGGACCGGCTGCTCGACCACCTGCTGGCCACCGCCTGCACCGCCTTCCAGCACGCGGTTCCGGGCGATCCGGCGGCGGGCGCGCTGGGTCCGGCCCGCACCCGGGGCGTGGCGCTGGCCGGCCGGGACGAGGCCCGGGAGTGGGCGGCGGCGGAACGTGCGGGCGCGGCGGCGCTGGCGGCCCAGGTCGCGGCGGACGCGAGCGCGGGCACCCCGGTCGCCACCCCGGCGGGCGCGACGACCGGCCTGACATCCGGCGCGATGGTCGGCCCGTCGGCCGGCACCACGGTCGGCCCGTCGTCCGGCGCGACGGCAGGCGCGATGTCCGGCGCCGCGGTGGTGCCGGGCGGCGGGCCGGGTGGCGTGCCGGGGACGGCGCTGCGGGCCGCGATCGATCTGCTGATCGCGCTCACTCCGTTCGTGCTCAGCCCGCCCAGCCGCCAACTCGCGACGACGGCCGACGCGTTGGCCGAGGCGGCGGTGCGGCACGGGGACGTGCGGGCCGCCGGGCGGGCGCACTTCCTGCGCGGAAACGTGGCATTGGCGGCGACCCGGCTGGACGCGGCCGAGGCCGCGGCCCGCCAGGCCGTGGACGCGGCGCGGTCCGCGGGCGACACGGTGATCCTGCGGCAGGCGCTCAACGACCTCGGTCTGATCTGCCAGTTCCTCAGCCGCTACGACGAGGCGGTGGACCACTACGACGAGGCGCTGGTGCTGGCGAACGAGCTGGGGCACCGCTCCGGCGCCCTGGTGACGACCGTGAACGCGGCGCTGGCGCGCGTGCGCAGCGGGCGGGCCGCCGAGGCGGTGGAGATCTGTCACGAGGTGCTCGCCGAGCTGCGGACCCGGCAGGACGACCCGGGACGGGCGTACACGCTGTACGTCCTGGGTCTGGCACTGCACGGACTCGGGCAGCACGAGGAGGCAGTGACCTGGTTCGGGGAGTGCCTGGCGGTGGCGGCGGGTGCCGGTCTGCGGGACCGGGCCGCGCACGCGCGGTACCGGCTGGCGGACAGCCTGCGCTCGCTCGGCCGGGCCGACGAGGCGCTCGACCACGCCGGGCAGGCGCTGGCGCTCTGCGAGGAGCTGGGGGCGGAGCGGGACCAGGCCCAGGCGCTGGTGGTGCTGGGCCGCTCGCTGAGGGACCTCGGGCGCGGCGGCGAGGCCGGGGCGCGGTTGCGGCAGGCGTACGAGATCTTCCGCCGGCTGGGGCTCCCGGAGGCCGCCGAGGTGGCGGGGCTTCTCGAGGAGCCGGAGTTCGCCCTGGTCGATCCGTGAGGACCGGGCGGCCCGGGAGAAACGGTCCTGCGCGGGAGTGGGCTCGCGGTGCGGCGGCTCAGGAGCCGGTGCTGTTCCAGTCCTTGTCGTCGGTCGGGGTGGGGGTCGGGGTCGACACCGTGCTGGTGACGGCCCCGCCCTGGTCGGTGCCGCCGACACCGTCGGCCATCGCCGTGCCCGCCGCGCCGAGGGCGAGCACCGCGCCGAGGCCGAGGCCCGCGACGGTCAGGCGGATCCGGGTGGCACCGAGGGTGATCGAACGCTTCGCCATGACTGCTCCCTAGGACGTCTTCCCTGGTGGGAAGGGGTTTTCCGGGGCTTCCCGGAGTGCTCCGGGCTGATGGCACCACCATGGCAAGGCGCGTTCAACGGCCGATCGACGCACGAGCACCGTGCGTCGATCGCCGTCGTTGATCGGTGCGTTGACGGGTGCGTCGACCGGTGCGTCGACGGGTGCGTCGATGGCTGGGTTGATCGGTGTGTCGACCGGTGCGTCGATCGGAGGCCACGTCAGAGGGACCCCGTACGGGATCAGGCCGCCTCGCGGATCTCCAGGGTGCAGCACTTGACGCTGCCGCCGCCCTTGAGCAGCTCGGAGAGGTCCATCCCGATCGGCCGGAAGCCGCGTTCGCGCAGGCGGGCCGCCACCCCGGTCGCGGCCTCCGGCAGCACCACGTTCAGACCGTCGCTCATCAGGTTGAGCCCGAACGCCTCGGCGTCCGCCTCCCCGACGAGCACCGCGTCCGGGAAGAGCCGTCGCAGCACCGCCCGGCTGCCGGCCGAGAACGCGCCGGGGTAGTACGCGATCTGATCGGTGTCGAGCACGCCGAGCGCGGTGTCGAGGTGGTAGAAGCGCGGGTCGACGAGGTCGAGGCCGATCACCGGGCGGCCGAAGAACTCCTGGGCCTCGGCGTGCCCCGCGGAGTCGCTGCGGAATCCGCGCCCGGCGAGGACATGGCTGCCGGTGAGCAGCAGGTCGCCCTCGCCCTCGTTGACGTGGACCGGGTCGTGGGTGGGGAAGCCGTGGGCCCGGAACCACTCCAGGTAGGCGGGGCCCTCGGCGGCGCGCTCGGCGTTGCGGAAGCGGGCGCCGAGCACCTTGCCGTCGACGACGGTGGCGCCGTTCGCCGCGTAGACCATGTCGGGCAGGCCGGGCAGCGGGTCGATCAGGTCGACGCGGTGGCCGAGGTCGACGTACAGCTCGTGGAGCCGTTCCCACTGGACGACGGCGAGCTCGGTGTCGACGGGCTTGGCCGGGTCCATCCAGGGGTTGATCGCGTAGCTGACCTCGAAGTGGGTCGGACGGCACATGAGGAAGCGGCGCGGGCGGGCGGTGCGGTGCATGGAGGGCTCCGGGAGGTCGGGATGCGGGCGCCGAAGAAGAACCGGACGGCGGGGAGGAGGGGTTCGGGAGGAGGAGTTCAGGAGGAGTTCAGGAGGAGGAGGCGGCGGCGGGCCGGTCGGGGAAGCTCCGCAGTCGGCGCAACGGGCTCGCCAGCAGGACGGCACCGGCCGAGAGCAGCACGCTCGCCATGATCCAGAGGGTGGTGCGGGCGCCGAGCACCTCGCCCAGCCAGCCGCCGAGCAGGGCCCCGACGGGGATGGCGCTGAAGTTGACGGTCGAGGCGCTGGCCCGGATGCGGCCGATCATGGCGGGCGGGCAGTACGCCTGGTAGAAGCTGCCGGCGATGACGTTCCCGGCGATCACACCGCAGACGGCGATCGACCACGCCACCGCGCTCACCGCCAGCGGCAGCCGCTCCCCCGCCAGCGGCAGGAGCAGGATGAACGGCGCCCCCACCAGCTCGCAGAGAAGCAGCCCGCGTGCCGTACCGAAGCGGCGGGCGATCCGCCCGGCGAGCGCCGCGCCGGCCAGGCCGCCGATGGACACCACCGCGAACACCGCCCCGACGCCGCCGGGCGACACGCCCACACTGCGGACCAGGAAGATCATCTGCACGGCCTGGATGCCGTTGAGGCCGAGATTGCCGACGGCCGCGAAGCTCGCCAGCGTCCGCAGGTACGGGTCGCGCACCAGGAACCGGACGCCCTCGCCGATCTCCCGCAGGATTCCCCGCCGTTCGGAGACCGGCGGCGGCTTCTCCTCGGCCCGGATGGAGCCCAGGAAGAGCGCCGACACCAGATACGTGGCCGCGTCGGCGAGCAGGCCGCTCGCCGCGCCGAACGCCTGGGCGAGCACACCGGCGAGGCCGGGGCCGGCGATCTCCGCCGCCGCGTCCCCCGAGCGCAGCTTGACGTTGGCCTCCAGCAGGTCCCGTTTGGCGACCAGCGAGGGCAGGACGGCGCCGTACGCGGTGGACAGGAACACCTTGACCGCGCCGGCCAGCAGCGCCACCACCACCAACTGGGCCATGGTCAGCAGGCCGAGCCAGCCGGCCACCGGCACGCTGCCGAACAGCACCAGCAGGAGCAGGTCGCAGACCAGCATCACCTTCAGCCGGGGCCAGCGGTCCACCCAGGCGCCGGCCAGCAGGCCGAGGAAGAGCCACGGCACCCAGGCGGAGGCGGTCAGCAGGCCGACCATGAACGGTGACGCGTCGAGGGTGACGACGGCCACCAGGGCAAGCGCGACGTTGCCGACGGCGGTGCCGAGGCCGCTGGTCGTCTCACCGATCCAGAGCTTGCGGAAGTCACCTTGGGCCCACAGGCCCCAGCGGCTCCTTCGCGGCGCGTCGGGCTCCGGGGAGGACGAGGGCACGGGGGGCGGCGGCTCGACGGAGGCGGTGGTCATCGTGGGTCACTCTCCAAGCTTCTCGGCCAGCACGGCGGCGATCCGCGCGAGGGGCTCCGGCCGTGTCATGGCGCCGTGCGTGCAGGGGATGCGGTGCTCCTCGACGTGCCCGTCGACGTACGGTCGCCAGGCCGCCGCGAAGGGCCAGTCGGCGGGCTTGTCGAGGGTGGCGCCGAAGAAGACGGCGTCGCCCGGGTAGCGGTCCGGGACGTGCTCGGCCATCAGCTTGCGGTGCTGTTCGAAGACGTCGGGCAGGACGCCGGCGGCCTCGCCGAGCAGTGCGGTGAGCTCCTCCTGGCCGCGCCCGTCGGCGGGGTCGTGGCCGAGGGAGGCGAGCAGCTCGGCGAGGGTGTCGACCGGGTCGTCGGAGGGCGGGCCGCCGGCGGCGGCGTACCGGGCCGGGTCGGCCGGGAGGCCGTCGAGGAGGGCGAGCAGGGCGACCTCCTGGCCCGCCGCCCGGAGGGCGACGGCCATCGCCTGGGCGACGACTCCGCCGAAGGACCAGCCGAGCAGGTGGTACGGCCCCTCCGGCTGCACGGCGCGGATCTCCCGTACGTAGTCCTCGGCGATCTCGGTGACGGAGGACGCGGAGCCCCCGCGCAGTCCGCGTGCCTGGAGGCCGTGGACCGGCCGATCCGGGTCGAGGTGGCGCAGCAGCCCGGAGTAGACCCAACTGATGCCGGCGGCGGGGTGGACGCAGAACAGCGGGGCCTTGGTCCCTCCGGCGCGCAGCGGCAGCAACACGTCGAGAGCACCGTGGCCGTCGTGGGGGCCGGGGGTGTCGTCGGCCGTCGTCGTGGCGATGTCGAGGCGCCGGGCGAGACCGGCCACGGTGGGGGTTTCGAAGAGCGCCCGCATCCCGAGGTCGGCGCCGAGTGCGGTACGGATCCGGCCGAGCAGCTTCATCGCCAGGAGCGAGTGGCCGCCGAGGTCGAAGAAGCCGTCGTCGATCGAGACCGGGCCCGGGAGGCCGAGGACCTCGGCGAAGAGCCCGCAGAGCAGCTCCTCGTGGGACGTCCGGGGTGCGCGGCCGGCGGTCGAGGAGGCGAAGTCGGGGGCGGGGAGCGCGCGCCGGTCGACCTTGCCGCTGGCCATGAGGGGCAGCGCGTCGAGCGGGACGAAGGCGGCCGGGAGCATGTGGCCGGGCAGCGACTCGGCGGCGAAGGCGCGCAGTTCGGCCGGGTCGAGCGGATCGTCGAGCAGGCCGTCGGCCACGACATGGGCGACCAGCCGGGGGCCGGCGGAGCCGGCGGCGTCCTCGTGGGCCGTCACGACGGCGGCGTGCACCCGGGGATGGCGGGTGAGGACGTGCTCGATCTCGCCGGGCTCGATCCGGAAGCCCCGGATCTTGACCTGGTCGTCGGTGCGGCCCAGATAGTCGAGTCCCCCGTCGCGGCCGCGCCGGACCAGGTCGCCCGTGCGGTACATCCGGGCCCCGGGGACGTACGGGTCGGCCACGAACCGCTCGGCGGTCAGCGCCGGCCGGCCGAGGTAGCCGCGGGCCAGCCCCGCGCCGGACAGGTAGAGCTCGCCGGGCACGCCGGGCGGTACGGGGTTCAGGTGCTCGTCCAGGACGTGGGCGCGGGTGCCGAGGACGGTGCGGCCCAGGGTCGGGCGCTCGGTGGCGGTGAACGGCTGGGTGAGCGCGTCGACGGTGGACTCGGTGGGGCCGTAGAGGTTGTGGGCGGTGGTCGCGGGGGCCGCCTCGCGCAGCCGGGTCCACAGCGCCTGGCCGACCGCCTCACCACCGAGCAGCACCACGCGCGGCGCCGGCTCCTCCAACAACCCGTGTTCGATGAGCTGTTCCGCGTACGAGGGCGTCACCTCGACCACGTCGAGCGACTCGGCCCGGATGTGCCGGACCAGCGCGGCGGCGTCGCGGCGGACCTCGTCGCCGATGAGGTGCAGCTCATGGCCGGCGATCAACCAGAGCAGGCCGTCCCAGGAGGCGTCGAAGCAGAGCGAGGCGGTGAGCGCGACGCGTCGCGGGCCCTCGCCGTGCTCGCGCTCGGTGGCGCCGATCGGGCCGGCCGGCGAGCGGTGCGAGGCGAGCAGGGCGGCGATCGAGCCGTGGCTCACCACGACGCCCTTGGGGCGGCCGGTGGAGCCGGAGGTGTAGATCACGTAGGCCGCGTCGGAGGCGGCGGTGGGGCGGACGGCCGTGAAGGCCGGGGGCGTTCCGTACGCCGCCTCGTCCCTCGGGGCGGTTGCGCCGCCCGGGGCAACCTGGTCGCTCGGGGCGGTCCCGATGGGCGCCGGGCTCCCGTTCGCGTCGGCGGTCCCGATGGGCGCCGGGCTCCCGGCGAGCCCCGGGGTCCCGCCCGGCTGGGCAGGGCGCCGCGGGTCGGCGGTCCCGATGAGCACCGGGCTCCCGGCGAGCCCCGGGGTCCCGTCCGGCCGGCCGGGACGGTCCGGCTCGGCGGTCTCGACGTTCACCGGGGACCCGACCAGGCCCGTGGTCCCGACGACTCCCACGGTTCCGCCCGGCGCGGCGGCCCCGACCAGCCCCGCGGTGCCGACCAGCCCCGCGGTCCCGACCAGCCCCGCGGTCCCGGCCGTCCCCGCAGGACCGTCCGTTTCCACGTCCAGGACGCGCAGGCCCGTGAGCAGTTCGGGGCGTGGCCAGCCGTCAGCCGTCACGACCACCGTGGGCGTGGCGTCGGACAGCATGGCGGCGGTGCGGTCGGACGGGTGCTCCGGGTCGAGGGGGAGGGAGGCGGCGCCCGCCTTGAGGACGGCGAGCAGGGCGATGACGCTCTCGGCGGAGCGCGGCAGGGCGAGGGCGACCAGCGAGTCGGGGCCGGCACCGGCCGCCGTGAGACGGTGGGCGAGCCGGTTCGCGCGGGCGTCGAGCTCGCTCCGGCTGAGCCGGGTGTCCCCGGCGACCAGGGCGGTGGCGTCCGGGGCGAGAGCCACCTGGGCCGCGAAGGCGGCGGGCAGCAGCGGAACGTCCGCGGGCAACACCGCACTCGCACCCAGGAGTTCGGCGCGTTCGTCGGCGGAGAGCAGGTCGATCCCGCCGATCGGCCGGTCGGGGCGGGCAGCCGCCTCCGTCAGCAGGCGGCCGAGCCGGACCGCCATGGAGGCCACCGTGTCGCGGTCGAACAGGTCGGTGGCGAAGTCGATCGCGCATTCCAGTCCGGCGGGCGCGCCGTCGGCGTCGAAGGACTCGCCCATGGCGACGGAGAGGTCGAACTTGGCGGCGTACCCGCCGATCGGTTCGACGGTGGCGGTCAGGCCGGCCAGGTCGAGCACCCCGTCCGCGGCCCCGCCCCTCCCCTCCCCCTGCCCCATCCCCTGGAGCAGCAGCATCACCTGGAAGAGCGGGTGCCGGACCGCCGAGCGGGCCGGGTTGAGCTCCTCGACGAGGCGCTCGAAGGGCACGTCCTGGTGGGCGTGGGCGTCGAGTTGGGTCTCGCGGACGCGGTGGAGGAGTTCGGCGAAGGTCGGGTCGCCGGAGGTATCGGTGCGCAGCACCAGCGTGTTGACGAAGAAGCCCACGAGGTCGTCGAGCGCCTCGTCCGAGCGTCCGGCGACGACCGAGCCGATCGGTACGTCGGTTCCGGCGCCGAGCCGGGTGAGCAGCGCGGCGAGGCCGGCCTGAAGGGTCATGAACAGGGTGACGCGGTGCTCGCGCGACACGTCGACGAGCGAGCGGTGGAGTGCGGCGCCGAGCGGGAGGACGACACGGTCGCCGCGGTGGCCGTTGTCCGCCCGCCGGGGGCGGTCCAGCGGCAGGGCCAGCTCCTCCGGGAGGCCGGCCAGGGCCTCGCGCCAGTAGGCGAGCTGGCGCGAGGCGATGCTGTCCGGGTCGTCCTCGTCGCCGAGCAGCTCGCGCTGCCAGAGCGCGTAGTCGGCGTACTG
Organism: Streptomyces sp. NPDC006339; assembly: GCF_040612775.1. NCBI lineage: Bacteria > Bacillati > Actinomycetota > Actinomycetes > Kitasatosporales > Streptomycetaceae > Streptomyces > Streptomyces sp. NPDC006339. The sequence continues at coordinate 12,269 of NZ_JBEXQW010000057.1, read as the reverse complement.
GACGGGCAGCGGCTGCCACTCCGGTGCGGCGCCGTCGCGGCGGGCGGCGTAGGCGGCGGCCAGGTCGCGCAGCAGCGGGTCCATGGACCAGCCGTCGCCGGCGATGTGGTGCAGGACGAGGAGGAGCAGGTGCGCGTCGCCGTCGAGCGGGAACAGGTGGGCGCGTACGGGGAGTTCGCCTGCCAGGTCGAAGGGGATCGCGGCACACTCGGCCAGGGCGGCCGCCGGGTCGGTGGGCGGGGTGGTGCGGTGGTCGAAGGTGATCGGGGCCTCGGCGGGCGGGAGGATCCGCTGCCGGGGTTCGCCGTCCTGCTCGGCGATGACGGTGCGCAGGATCTCGTGGCGTACGACCAGGTCGCCGAGGGCGCGTTGGAGGGCGGCCGGGTCGAGCGGGCCGGTGACGCGCAGGGCTAGCGGGAGGTTGTAGAGCGCGCTGGGGCCCTCCATGCGGTCGATCAGCCAGAGCCGCCGCTGGGCGAAGGAGAGCGGCAGGCGCTCCGGTCGCTCGCCGGCCGTCAGCGCGAGCCGCGCCCCGGCGCCGTCGAGCCGCTGGGCCAGACCGGCAACCGTGGGGGCCTCGAAGACGTCCCGGACGCCGATCTCGGCCGCGAACACCGTGCGGACCCGGCTGACCAGCTTCATGGCGAGCAGGGAGTGCCCGCCGAGGGCGAAGAAGTCGTCGTCGATCGAGACCGGCCCGGTCAGGCCGAGCACCTCGCCGAACACGTCGCCGAGGAGGTGCTCGCGGGCCGTGCGGGCGGCCCGGCCGCCGGTGAAGAGCTGGAAGTCGGGGGCGGGCAGGGCGCGCCGGTCGATCTTGCCGCTGCCGGTGAGCGGCAGCGTGTCGAGGGTGACGACGGCGGCCGGGACCATGGAGGCGGGCAGCGTCTCCGCCACGAACCTCCGCAGTTCGAGGGCGAGTTCGGGGCCGGGCGTGCCGACCGCGCAGTGGGCGACCAGGCGGCGGTCGCCGTCCGGGCTCTCGTGCGGCGTGACCACGGCCTGGCGGACGGCCGGGTGCCGGGCGAGCACCTCCTCGATCTCGCCGGGTTCGATGCGGAACCCCCGGATCTTGACCTGGTGGTCGGTGCGGCCCAGATAGTCGATCCGGCCGTCCCGGGCGCGGCGGACCAGGTCACCCGTGCGGTACATCCGGGCCCCGGGGACGTACGGGTCGGCGACGAACCGCTCGGCGGTGAGGGCAGGCCGCCCGAGGTAGCCGCGGGCCAGGCCGGCGCCGCTCAGGTAGAGCTCGCCGGGCACGCCGACGGGCACCGGGTTGAGGTGCTCGTCCAGGACGTGGGCGCGGGTGCCGAGGACGGTGTGGCCCAGGGTGGGGCGCTCCACGTCGGCGTACGCCTGGAGCAGGGTGTCGACGGTGCATTCGGTGGGGCCGTAGAGGTTGTGGCCGGTGGTGGCCGGGGCCGCCTCGCGCAGGCGGTTCCACAGCGCCTGGCCGACCGCCTCGCCGCCGAGCAGCACCACGCGCGGTGCCGGCTCCTCCAACAGGCCGTGTTCGATGAGCTGTTCGGCGTAGCTGGGGGTGAACTGGACGGCGTCGACGCCGGCCGTACGGAGGTGCCGGACCAGGGCGGCGGGGTCGCGGCGCCGGTCTTCGCCGATGAGGTGCAGTTCGTGGCCGGCGACCATCCACAGCAGGCCGTTCCAGGAGGCGTCGAAGCAGAGCGAGGCGGTGAGCGCGGCGCGCATCCGGCCGTGGGCCCGCTCGGGCTCGCCGAAGGTCTCGGCCCGGTGGGCGGCCAGCAGGGCGGCGATCGAGCCGTGGCTCACCACGACACCCTTGGGGCGGCCGGTGGAGCCGGAGGTGTAGATGACGTAGGCGGCCTGGGACGGTTCGATCCGTACGGGCGGGGCCTCGGCGGGCCGGTCGGCCCAGGCCCGCTCGTCGACGTCCAGGACGACCGGACCGTCCAGCGCCTCCCAGGCTTCGGGGAGGGGCCAGCCGGTGCCGGTGAGCACGGCCGCCGGGCGGGCGTCGGCCAGCATGTGGGCGGTGCGCTCCCGGGGGTAGGAGGCGTCCAGCGGCAGGACCACGGCACCGGCCTTGAGGACGGCGAGCAGGGCGACCACCGTCTCCGCGGAGCGGGGCAGGGCGAGCGCGACGACGTCCTCCGGGCCGACGCCGGAGGCGATCAGACCGTGGGCGAGCCGGTTGGCGCGGGCGTCGAGCTCCGCGTAGCTCAGCCGCGTCTCCGCGCACACCAGGGCCGTGAGGTCCGGCGTGGCCGCCGCCCGGTCCGCGAAGGCGGCCGGGACGAGCGGCGGTGCGGTGGCCAGCGGCCGGTGTCCGCCGAGGAGTTGGGCGCGCTCGTCCCGCGCCAGCAGGTCGGCGCGGCCGATCCGCTGGTCGGGCCGGTCCGTCACGATCGTGAGGAGCCGGCCGAAGCGGGCGGCGAGGGACTCGACGGTCTCCCGGTCGAACAGGTCGGTGGCGAAGTCGATCGCGCAGTCCAGGCCGGCGGGTGCGCCGTCGGCGTCGAAGAACTCCTCGAGGGTCACGTTGAGGTCGAATTTGGCGACCCCGGTGTCCGCCGGCAGCGCCTCGGCGCGCAGCCCGGCCGGTGCCGTGTCGGCCCCGGCGTTGGACTGGAGGACCATCGCCACCTGGAAGAGGGGGTGACGGGCGGGAGAGCGGGCCGGGTTGAGCTCCTCGACGAGCCGCTCGAAGGGCACGTCCTGGTGGGCGTAGGCGCCGAGGCCGGTCTCGCGGACGCGGTGGAGGAGTTCGGCGAAGGTCGGGTCGCCGGAGGTGTCGGTGCGCAGCACGAGGGTGTTGACGAAGAAGCCGACCAGGTCGTCCAGTGCCTCGTCCGAGCGTCCGGCGACGACCGAGCCGATCGGTACGTCGGTTCCGGCGCCGAGCCGGGTGAGCAGCGCGGCGAGCGCCGCCTGGAAGGTCATGAACAGGGTGACGCGGTGCTCGCGGGACAGCGTGACGAGCGAGCGGTGGAGTGCGGCGTCGATGGGCAGGGCGACGCGGTCGCCTCGGTGGTCGGCGCGGGCTCCGCGCGGGCGGTCGACGGGGAGCGTCAGCTCTTCGGGGAGGTCGGCGAGGGTGTCGCGCCAGTAGGCGAGCTGGCGGGAGGCCAGGCTGTCCGGGTCGTCCTCGTCGCCGAGGAGTTCGCGCTGCCAGAGCGCGTAGTCGGCGTACTGCACGGGCAGTGGCTGCCACTCCGGGGCGGCGCCGTCGCGGCGGGCCGTGTAGGCGGCGTCCAGGTCGCGCAGCAGCGGGCCCATCGACCAGCCGTCGCCGACGATGTGGTGGAGGGCGAGGATCAGGACGTGGTCCTCCGGGGCGACTTGGAGCAGGGTGATCCGGACGGGCGGTTCGGCGGCCAGGTCGAAGGGCCGGCGGGCGGCGCGGTCGATCTCGGCGTCCACCGCGTCGGGTGCGCAGTCGCGCCGCTCGACGGGCGGCAGGGCGTCGGCGGGGTCGAGGACGAGCTGGTGGGGTTCGCCGTCCCGCTCGGCGATGACGGTACGGAGGATCTCGTGCCGTACGACCACGTCGCCGAAGGCGCGTTCGAGGGCGGCCGGGTCGAGCGGGCCGGTGAGGCGCAGCGCGAGCGGCATGTTGTAGAGCGCGCTCGGCCCCTCCATGCGGTCGATCAGCCAGAGTCGCCGCTGGGCGAAGGAGAGCGGCAGGCGCTCGGGGCGTTCGCCGGCGGTCAGCGCGAGCCGTGCCCCGGCGCCGTCGAGCCGCTGGGCCAGGCCGGCCACGGTCGGCGCCTCGAAGACGTCCCGGATGCCGAGTTCGGCGCCGAGCGCGGCGCGGACCCGGCTGAGCAGTCGGGTGGCGAGGAGCGAGTGGCCGCCGAGGGCGAAGAAGTCGTCGTCGATCGAGACCGGCCCGGTCAGGCCGAGCACGTCGCCGAAGAGGCCGCAGAGGATCTCCTCGGGTGCCGTACGGGCCGCACGGCCGCCGCCGGTGGCCGCCGCGAAGTCGGGGGCGGGCAGCGCGGACCGGTCGAGCTTGCCGTTGACGGTGAGCGGCAGCGCGTCGAGGGTGACGAAGGCGGCGGGGACCATGTGGTCGGGGAGGGTGGCGGCCGTGTGGGTGCGCAGCGCGGCCGGGTCGAGCGGGGTGCGGGTGACGACGTACGCGGCCAGGCGGGTGCCGGTGCCGGCCGCGTTCTCGTCGACCGGCAGCACGGCGGCCCGGAGGACGTCGGGGTGGGCGGTGAGGACGGCCTCGATCTCGCCGAGCTCGATCCGGAAGCCGCGCACCTTGACCTGGTGGTCGGTGCGGCCCAGGTACTCGACCCGGCCGTCCGGGCGGCGGCGGGCGAGGTCACCGGTGCGGTACATCCGCTCGCCGGACGCGAAGGGGTCGGCGACGAAGCGTTCGGCGGTGAGCGCGGGGCGGCCGAGGTAGCCGCGGGCGAGGCCGGCGCCGCTCAGGTACAGCTCGCCGGGGACGCCGGGCGGGACGGGCCGCAGGCCGGCGTCCAGGACGTGGGCGCGGAGCCGGGGCAGCGGGCGGCCGATGAGCGGGCGCGGGTCGCCGGAGAGGCGGTGGTGCAGCGCGTCGACGGTGCACTCGGTGGGGCCGTACATGTTGAGCACGACGGTGTCGGGGGCGGCGGTGAGGGTGGTCCAGAGGCTCTGTCCGAAGGCTTCGCCGCCGACCATGAGGAGGGCGGGCGGGCAGCGGTCGAGCAGGCCCTCCTCGATCAGCCGCTCGGCCTGGCCGGGGGTGACGTCGAGGATGTCGGCGCCGGTGTCCTCGGCGTGGCGGACGATCGCGGCGGCGTCGCGGCGCGTGTCGTCGTCGAGGAGGTGGAGTTCGTGGCCGGCGATCATCCAGAGCAGCGATTCGAGGGCCGTGTCGAAGGAGAAGGAGGCGGTCTGGGCGAATCTGAACCGCCGGCCCGGGTGGGCCTGCCGGGCGGCGGCGATGGTCTCGCCTCGGTGGAAGGCGAGGAGGTGGGCGAGTCCGCCGTGGCGCACCACGACGCCCTTGGGGCGGCCGGTGGAGCCGGAGGTGTAGATGACGTACGCGGCGTGGGACGGGGTGAGCCGTACGGGCGGGGCCTCGGCGGGCTGCCCGGCCCAGGTCCGCTCGTCGACGTCCAGGACGACCGGGCCGTCGAGGTCCTCCCACGCTTCGGGGAGGGGCCAGCCGGTGCCGGTGAGCACGGCCGCCGGGCGGGCGTCGGCGAGCATGTGGGTGAGGCGGTCGAGGGGGTGGGCGGCGTCCAGCGGCAGGAAGGCGGCGCCGGCCTTGAGGACGGCGAGCACGGCGACGACGGTCTCCGCGGAGCGGGGCAGGGCGAGCGCGACCACGTCCTCCGGGCCGACGCCGGAGGCGATCAGACCGTGCGCGAGCCGGTTGGCGCGGGCGTCGAGCTCGGCGTAGGTCCAGCGGGTCCCGGCGAAGACGAGGGCGGTGTCGTGCGGGGTCGCGGTCACCTGGTCGGTGAAGGCGGCCGGCACGAGGACGTCCGGGCCGGGGGTCTCCGGGCCGGGGCGGGCGGTGTCGTGCCAGGCGGCCAGCGCGGCGCGGCCGGCCTCGCCCAGGATGTCGAGCTCGGTGACCGGGCGGTGCGGGTCGTCGGCGGCCTGGGCCAGGATCAGGAGCAGGGCGTCGGCGAGCCGCTCGGCGGTGGTGCGGTCGAACAGGTCGGTGGCGAACTCCAGGCCGCCTTCGAGGCCGGCCGGGGTGCCGTCGGGGTGGTGGCGTTCGGAGAGGTTGAGGGTGAGGTCGAAGGCGGTGGTGGGCAGGCCGAGCGGCTCGTAGGCGGTGTGGGTGCCGGGGAGTTCGGGGACGCCGCCCGCCGTGTTGTCGAAGGCGATCATCACCTGGAAGAGCGGGTGCCGGGCCAGCGAGCGGGCCGGGTTGAGCTCCTCGACGAGCCGCTCGAACGGCACGTCCTGGTGCGCGTAGGCGGCCAGGTCGATCTCCCGTACCCGGGCGAGGAGTTCGGCGAAGGTGGGCCGGCCGGTGAGGTCGGTGCGCAGCACGAGGGTGCCGGCGAAGAAGCCGACCAGCTCGTCGAGGGCCGGGTCGAGTCGGCCGGCCAGCGGGGTGCCGATCGGCAGGTCCTCGCCGGCGCCGAAGCGGTGCAGGAGGGCGGCGTAGGCGGCCTGGAGGACCATGAAGAGGGTGGCGCCGTGCGCGCCGGCCAGCTCGGCGAGCCGTGCGTGGAGGTCCGCGTCGAGTTCCAGCGGGACGACGTCGCCCCGGTGGCTCGCGACCGCCGGGCGGGGGCGGTCGAGCGGCAGCGGCAGCTCGTCCGGGAGCCCGGCCAGGGCCTCGCGCCAGTGGGCGAGCTGCCGGGAGAGTTCGGACCCCGGGTCGGTGTCCGCGCCGAGCAGCCGCTGCTGCCAGAGGGTGTGGTCGGCGTACTGCACGGGCAGCGGCTCCCACGGCGGCCGCTCGCCGCCGAGCCGGGCGGTGTAGGCGTCGGCGAGGTCGCGGAACAGCGGCCGCAGGGACCAGCCGTCGCCGGCGATGTGGTGCAGCACCAGGAGCAGGACGTGCTCGTCGGGCCCGTCGGGCGACGCGGCCGGCTCCGGGCGCAGGTAGGCATGCAGCGGGAGGTCGGCGGCGAGGTCGAAGGTGTGGCCGGTGAGCTCCCCCACCGGGCGGTCGGTGACGGTGAGCAGCGGGGCGGGGGGCGCGGGCAGGATCCGCTGGTACGGGACGCCGTCGTGCTCGTCGAAGACGGTGCGCAGCGACTCGTGGCGGGCGACGACGTCGCCGAGCGCCTGTTCCAGGGCGCGGGTGTCCAGCGGGCCGGTCAGCCGGAGGGCGAGGGTGATGTTGTACGTGGCGGAGGGTCCCTCGGCCCGGCCGAGGAACCACAGCCGGTGCTGGGCGAAGGAGACCGGCAGCCGCTCGGGCCGGGGTTCGGGGCGCAGCGCGGGCCGGGCCGGGCCGGTGGCCAGCAGGGTGGCGAGTGCGGCGACGGTGGGGGCCCGGAAGAGGTCGCCGATGGCGAGTTCGGCGCCGAGTTCGGCGCGGGCCCGGCCGACCAGGCGGGTGGCGAGGAGGGAGTGGCCGCCCAGCTCGAAGAAGTCGTCGTCGATGGTGAGGTCGTCGATGCCGAGGATCTCGCCGAAGAGTGCGCACAGGGCGCGTTCGCGTGCGTCGCGCGGGGCGCGGCCGGAGGTGTCGGTGGTCCGCTCGGGGGCGGGCAGCGCCCGCCGGTCGACCTTGCCGTTGGCGTTGAGCGGCAGGGCGGGCAGCACGACCACGGCCGAGGGGACCATGTAGCCGGGCAGGGTGTCGGCGGCGAACCTCCGTAGCTCGGCGGCGAGTTCGGGATTCTCCTGCTGTACGGAGTCGAGCACCGCGCAGTAGCCGACCAGCCGGATGTCGCCGGGGCGGTCCTCGCGGGGCACGACGATGACCTGGCGGACCGCGGGGTGGCGGGAGAGCACGGCCTCGATCTCGCCCGGCTCGATCCGGAAGCCGCGCAGCTTGACCTGTCCGTCGATCCGGCCGAGGAACTCGACGGCGCCGTCGGCCCGGCGGCGGACCAGGTCGCCGGTGCGGTACATCCGCTGTCCTTCGGCGTACGGGTCGGCGACGAAGCGTTCGGCGGTCAGCGCGGCCCGGCGCCAGTAGCCCCGGGCCAGGCCGGTCCCCGCCACGTACAGCTCGCCTGGGACGCCGGGCGGGACGGGGCGCAGCCGGGCGTCGAGGACATGGGCGCGCATGTTGTCGAGGGGGCCGCCGATCGGGGGCCGGGGGCCGGTCAGGTCGGCGGCGGCGAGGGGGTGGTGGGTGGCGAAGGTGGTGGCCTCGGTCGGCCCGTAGACATGGGCGAGCAGCAGGTCGGGGCAGTGGTCGAGGACGCGTCGCATCAGGCTGCCGGAGGCGGCCTCGCCGCCGGTGCAGACGGTCCGCAGGGCGCGGAAGGTCTCCGGGCTCTGCTCGGCGACCAGGTCGAAGAGGGCCTTGGTGAGGAAGACGGCGGTGACCCGGTGCCGGGTGACGACGGCGTGCAGAGCGGCGGCGTCCAGGGTGCCGGGCGGGGCGACGACCACGGTGCCGCCGGACAGCAGCGGCGTCCACAGCTCGTAGGTGGCGGCGTCGAAGGCGTGCGGGGAGTGCAGCAGGATCCGCTCGTGCCGTCCGTCGCGCCAGCGGCGGTCGGCGGCGAGGTCGACGACGTCGCGGTGGCGGACCGCGACGCCCTTGGGGGTGCCGGTGGAGCCGGAGGTGAACATCACGTAGGCGAGCCGGTCGGGGTGGACGCGCAGGCCGGGGGCGTGGTCGGGGGCGGCCGTCTCGTCGCCGGGGCGGACCACGACGGCGGTGTGCGGGAAGCCGGGGTCGGCGCGGTCGGTGAGGAGGACCGGGGCGGCGGTGTCGGTGAGCAGCGCTGCCATCCGCTCCGGCGGCAGGCTCGCGTGCATCGGGACGTAGCAGCCGCCGGCCTTGAGCACGGCCAGGGTGGCGACGACCAGGTCGACCGAGCGCTCCATCAGCAGGGCGACCGGGGACTCCGGTCCGACGCCCGAGGCGATCAGGTGGTGGGCGAGGCGGTTCGCGCGGGCGTCGAGCTCGGCGTACGAGACGGTGCCGGCGTCGTGGGCGAGGGCGACGGCCTCGGGGGTGCGGGCGGCCTGGGCCTCGAACAGTTGCGGGAGCGAGCCGAGCGGTACGGGCGCGGCGGTGGCGTTCCACTCCTCGCGCAGGCGGGCGTGCTCCTCGGGGGCGAGGATGTCGAGGGCGCCGATCGGTGCCTCGGGGTCGGCGGCCGCGGCGGTGAGGAGGCGGCCGAGGCGTGCGACGAGGGCGGTGACGGTGGCGCGGTCGTAGAGGTCGGCGGCGTATTCGACCGATCCGGTGAGTCCGGCGGGGGTGCCGTCGGGGTCGTGCCGCTCGGTGATGCCGATGTTGAGGTCGAATTTGGCGACCCGCAGGCCGAGCGGTTCGGGCGCCGACTCCAGGCCGGGCAGGCCGAGTTCGCCCTCCTCGTGGTTCTGCAGCACGAGCAGGGTCTGGAAGAGCGGGTGGCGGCCGAGGACGCGGGCCGGGTTGACCTCCTCGACGAGCCGCTCGAAGGGCACGTCCTGGTGGGCGAAGGCGTCGAGCTGGTCCTCCCGCACGCGGCCGAGGAGGGTGGCGAAGGACGGGTCGCCGGAGGTGTCGGTGCGGAGCACGAGGGTGTTGACGAAGAAGCCGACCAGGTCGTTCAGGGCCTCGTCGGAGCGGCCGGCCACACCGGTGCCGAGCGGGATGTCGGTGCCGGCGCCGAGCCGGGTGAAGAGCGCGGCGAGGCCGGCCCGCAGGACGGAGAAGAGGGTGGTGCGGTGGCGGCGGGCCAGGTCGGCGAGGGCGGCGTGCAGATCGGAACCGTAGGCGAACGGGACGGCGTCGGCGGCGCCGGTCGGCGCGGGCGGCCGTGGCCGGTCCACCGGCAGCTCCAGCTCCTCCGGCAGTCCGGACAGGGCTTGGCGCCAGTAGGTGAGTTGACGGCTCATCAGGCTGTCGGGGTCGGTCTCCTCGCCGAGCAGTTCGCGCTGCCAGAGCGTGTAGTCGGCGTACTGGACCGGCAGCGGCTCCCCGTCGGGGGCGCGGCCTTCGAGGCGGGCGGTGTAGGCGGTGGCGAGGTCGCGCAGCAGCGGGCCGAGGGACCAGCCGTCGCCGGCGATGTGGTGGAGCACAAGGAGCAGGACGTGCTCGGGGGCGGTCTCGGCCGCCGGCCCGGGGCCGGGCGGGGCGGCGTCGGCGTCGGTGTCGGTGTCGGTGTCGGTGTCGGTGAGCGAGAAGACCGTGACCCGGAGGGGCGGTTCGGCACTCAGGTCGAAGGTGCGGGCGGCGGCCCGGTCCCGCAGGGCGGGGTAGTCGTCCGGCGCGCAGTCCACCGTCGCGAAAGCGAGGGCGGTCGCCGCCTCCACGGACGACAGGATCCGCTGCACCGGCACTCCCCCGACCACCGGGAACACCGTGCGCAGGATCTCGTGCCGGGCGACCACGTCCGCCGTCGCGGCCCGCAGGGCCGCCGTGTCGAGCGCGCCGCGCAGGCGGACCGCGAACGGCAGGTTGTAGAGCGCGGTCGGCCCTTCGATCTGGTCGATCAGCCAGAGACGCTGTTGTGCGTACGAAACCGGGATCACGGTGCTTCCTCTGCTCACGTCACGGCGTGGATGGGGACGGGTTGCCTCAGGCGGGGACCGCGGCGGTGGGGCGCACCGTGGGCCGGCAGTCCAGGAGGCCGACGGGGCGGCCCATCGCGACGGCGATCTTCCGGTCGCCGCGGTACGGGTCGCGGCCGTGCGCGCAGAGCACGTTGTCGACCAGCATCACGTCGCCGGCCTGCCAGGTCTCGCGTACGGTGGCGGCGTCGTAGGCCGCGTTGAGGGCGTCCACGTCCTCCCGGGTCAGCGGCTCGCCGTCACCGAGGCCGGTGTTGAACGGCAGGCCGTCCGGTCCGAACTCCTCGACCATGGCCTCCCGGATGTCCGGGTCGAGCGACCACTCGTTCCAGAAGGCCAGGTGGTTGAACCAGACCTCCTCGCCCGTGTGCGGGTGGTGGACGGTGGCCGAACGGAGCTGGCTGGTGCGCAGATTGCCGTCCGGCCGCCACTCCCAGGCGATGCCGTTCTCCCGGCAGTACGCCTCGACGTCGGCGCGGTCCTCGGTGCCGAAGGCGGTGCGCCAGCCGAGCGAGACGTAGTCCGAGTAGTTCCGGGTGAGGGTCCAGCCGGAGGACCGGCCCCGCTCCACCAGGTGGTCGGGGAGCCCGGCCAGCACCTTGCGGACGTCGGCGGTCGGCGTGGCGCCGCCCGCCTCGGGGGCGGTCAGGCAGGCGAAGAGCAGCCGCCCGGGGAAGGTCAGCGTGTAGCTGTTCTCGTTGTGCATCCGGATCGACTGGGCGGGCGGCAGGTCGGTGGACGAGAAGACGCCGTCCCCGAAGTCGCTGCGCGGGGTGGCCTTCTCCCGGTACGGGGTGGGCTCGGGGATCAGTACGTCGCGGACGGCGGCCACGTCCGCGCTCGTCGTCACCGGCAGGCCACGCAGGAAGAGCGTGCCGTGCTCGTGCAGGGCGGCGGTCAGCGCCGTCTCGTTCTCGCGCAGCCACGCGCAGGCGTCGGCGAGGTCGGTGCCCGCCGGCGCGTGGGTGAGGGCCGGGCGGCCGGGGTTCAGCTCCCAGGTCGGCATCGCGGCGCTCACCGCTGGTCGAGGGTGGCGAGCAGGCTCGCCGGGCGGATGTCGGTCCAGTTGGCCTCGATCCAGTCGAGGCACTCCTGGCGCGGCGCCTCGCCGTGGACGGTGGTCCAGCCGGCCGGCACGTCGATCCAGACCGGCCAGAGCGAGTGCTGGTTCTCGTCGTTGACCAGGACCAGGTAGCCGGCGTTGTCGTCCTCGAACGGGTTGCTCATGGTGGTCTCCGTGGGTGAGAGGTGCCTTGGGGTGTGATTCGAAGGTAGGCGCGGCGGACGGGCGCGAGCGGCACAAGGGACGGCAGGTGAGCGGCAGTTACGGCGCTGCCGCGCGGGCGGGCCCGGGCGGTGCGGGAGGCGCGGAAGGCGCGGGCGGGACGGGTCACCTGGGGGTGAGGCGGACCGGGAAGTGGTCCAGGCCGAAGTTGATGATCGAGCGGTTGTAGCGGACGGGGCCGGTCGGCTCGATGACGGCCGCCTTCTCCAGCGCGGCGGCGTACAGCGCGCTCAGCTCGGCCTTGGCCAGCGGCGCGCCGATGCAGTAGTGGGCGCCCAGGCCGAGGGCGAGGTGCTTGTTGGGCGAGCGGTCGAGCAGGATCTCCTCGGGCCGGTCGAAGGCGTCCGGGTCGCGGTTGGCGGACCAGACCCACACCGCGACCCGGTCGCCGCGCCGGATGTCCCGCCCGCCGAGCTCGATGTCCCGGGTGGCGGTGCGCAGGGTGTGCAGGCCGACCGAGGTCCAGCGCAGCAGCTCGTCCACGGCGGAGTCCATGGACACCTCGCCGCGCTGCAACTTCCGCCACAGGTCGGGGCGTTGCACCAGGGTGTGCAGTCCCATGGCGGCCGTGTGGCGGACGGTCTGGACCCCGCCGACGACGATGTTGTCCAGGTTGAGCACGACGTCCTCGACCGGGAGCAGCCGCCCGCCGACCCGGTACGTGGCCATCATGGAGATCAGGTCGTCACGCGGGTCGGAGCGGCGCAGCATCACCTGGTGCAGCAGGTAGGGGATCAACTGCTGATGACCGGCCCGGCGTTCCTCGGGGGCTTGTGGCTGATCTGCAGGCCGGCGGCCAGTCGGGCGGGCCGCCAGCCCCGGACATAGGCGTGGTCGACGACGACCTGGC